>NZ_JBFRTQ010000129.1:0-240 GCF_041474195.1 Vibrio sp. 10N.222.52.C3
TGATGAATATCAAAACGTTTTATCTTCCCTTTTTTAAAGAGAAGTAAAACAGATTCCTCGGAATCAAATTTGGTTTCAATGAACTGAGTGACCAATACGAATAACTACTTTCTCTTGTAGAAAGAAGGTATTTGGCACAGTCAATTCATTATCTTTCTGTTGGAAAGATAATAGCTTTAGAATTACTTTTTGTAGTTTTGAAGTCAGTATTCATTGAGCCGACAAAATCTTAAATTGAAG
>NZ_JBFRTQ010000130.1:0-19423 GCF_041474195.1 Vibrio sp. 10N.222.52.C3
AATTTGATGTAAAGTTCAAATATAACAGTGGTTTAGGTCAAAATATGCAAGTGAATTTTTGAGTGTGAAAAGGTATCGAATCGGTCACGTTTCTAAAGAGGCAAGCCTGCGGGACTCATGCAGGCTTGGTGTTTATTTAATGTTTTACCACTACAACGCTGGATAATCGATGTAGCCTTTTTCGTTGCCGCCGAACAGAGTGGCGCCATCGAGATCGGATAGTTCGCTGCCGTTTTGTAGGCGTGAAACGAGATCTGGGTTTGCTACGAATGGGCGACCAAATGCGACAAGGTCGGCGTAGCCTTTGCTTAACACTTCTTCGGCGCGTTCTGGTGTGTAGCTGCCAGCAACGATGATGGTGTTAGAGAACAACTCTCTTAGTTCGACACGGAAGCTTTCAGGTATCACAGGCGCGTCATCCCAATCGGCTTCTGATAGATGCAGATAAGCGATATTACGAGCTTGCAGTTTCTTTGACGCTTCTAAAATCGTTGGCACGATGTCTGGACAGTTCATGTCTTTGAAGGTGATGAATGGGGCCAAACGTACGCCCACTTTGTCAGCACCAATCGCATCAATCACTGCATCCACCACTTCGATTAGAAAACGAAGTCGGTTCTCGCGACTGCCACCATAGTTGTCGGTGCGTTTGTTTGAGTTGGTTCTTAGGAACTGATCGATGAGGTAGCCATTACCACCGTGGATTTCCACTCCGTTGAACCCTGCCTCGACAGCTTTTTTCGCTGAGTTAGCAAAATCTTGAACAACACGATCGATATCGGCTTGGGTCATCTCTCTTGGTTGGATGCAATCCACCATGTTGCCGTTACCATTTTCATCAGAGATCCAAACCTGCGTTTCTATGGGTGCCAGTGCAGAAGGTGCAATCGGCAACTCGCCTTTTTGAAAGGTAGGGTGTGATACTCGGCCTACGTGCCATAGTTGGCAGAATATCGCGGCACCTTGCTCTTTTGCTGCTGTGGTGACTGATTTCCAACCTTCGATTTGCGCATCGGTATAAACGCCGGGTGTGAATGAGTAACCTTGAGAGTCATCTGAAATTTGTGTGGCTTCAGTGATGATTAGCCCTGCACTTGCTCGTTGTTGGTAATAAGTCGCCATCATGTCGTTTGGCACGTTTCCAGGTTGGCTAGTGCGAGCGCGTGTCATGGGTGCCATAACCACACGGTTTTGCAGCTCTAGGCCTTTCAGTTCTGATGTTTCGAATAACTTGTTCATGATCTCTACCTTTATGAATTTTTAGTGCTGTGCCAATTCCAGTTTGATAATGAATTGGCACTTTGAAGTTACGGAGTTCTTAAATTATTTAGCTTCTGTGGGTGCAAATATTGAGTTGCTTTGTGGTTTCTCTTTTCGGTTAGCTTTAGCGATTAAGAACAAGCCGACGATAGGAACCACAACGGCTGCGAACGGAATCATTCCTGCGCCTAGTTGGCTGTCGAGTACCATGCCGCCAAGGAATCCACCAAAGGCATTGGCTAAGTTAAACGCTGATATATTCGCAGTTGCTGCTAGCTCTTGCCCTTCGCCACCGTGGTTCATTACTCGAAGTTGCATGGCAGGGACGTTTGCAAATGATGCAATACCAAAGACAAATGCGGCTGCAACGAAGAGGATTTTGTTGTCTACCACAAGGCCAACTACCACCAATGACACGATCATTGCGATAGCCCAAAACATTGAAGCTTTGCCTAGGTTTTTATCTGAAGAGCGTCCGCCCAAGGTGTTACCGATGATTAAGCCAACACCCACAATCACTAAGATCCAAGTCACTGATTCTTGACTGTAACCTGTGATGTGCATGGCGATTGGCGCAAGGTAGCCGTAAAGCGTCATGAAGCCAGACCAAGCAAAAGCGGTGATTGCTAAGCTGATCAGTAACATTGGATTTTTGAATGCTAGAAGCTGAGTTTTGATGTCTTTCGCTTCACTGTGACCGGTCGATTTAATCGAAGTCAGAATGGCAAGCATCGCGATAGTGCCAAGTGCTGCCACGGTAAAGAAAGTAGTGTGCCAGCCGAATTGCAAGCTGACCCATGTACCAGCTGGAACGCCAAGAACGTTAGCGAGTGTTAAGCCTGCGAACATTTGGCCAACGGCACGACCTGCCATTTTTTCAGACACTAAGTTGGTTGCAACAACCGCACCGATTCCATAAAAAGGGCCTTGCACTAAGCCTGCGATAACACGGCTGGCAAGTAGAAGTGGGTAGCTAGGAGCAAGAGCTGATAAGACATTACCGATGATGAACAGTGCCATTAAGCCAATCAGCACCATCTTCTTGTTAAAGCGAGCAAGGTAGATGGTTAAGATCGGTCCACCGATAACGATAGCCAACGCGTAGGCACTGATAAGGTAGCCAGCTTGACCTTCTGTGATTGAAAGTGATGTGGCGATCTGTGGAAGAATGCCTGCGATAACAAACTCAGCCGTGCCGATTGCAAATGCAGCGAGTGTCAGTATCCAAACTTGGAATGGAATCTTTTCTTTATGGGTAGTTTCTTTATGGATAGTTTCTTGGTGGACGGTTTCTTGTTTCATGATGATCTACCTATGTAAATTCTTGTTTGTTAGGACGTTGAGATACACGCCCTAACGATTGTTCTTTATGTCTTTGCTTCTTTGCGGAGTGTTAGCCGAGTAGAGCGCCGCCATCGATGTCGATGATTGACCCAGTGACGTATGGGTTATTAATTGCGAACAGGTAACCCATGGCTATCTCTGAAGGCTCGCCAACCTTGCCTGCGGGTAGGTTGTTTTTGGCGTTGTCGTACATGCTTGTACGATCGGAATCGTCCATGTTTTTGTAGGCTTCCGTCATGGTTAAACCTGGGCTAACTGCATTGACTCGAATGGGTGATAGCTCTTTCGCCAGTATTTTGGTTACGCTTTCTAGTGCGGCGTTGATGGCGGTTTTTACGTAAGTGCCTGCCACAACCTTGCGTGACAACATGCCTGTCGTGAAGGTGATAGAGCCGTTTGGCGTCATATAGCGTGCTGCATGTTTGGCTACGTTTAAGCTGCCCCAAAACTTAGTATCAAAAGCTGTCTTAGCGTTTGCGGTTGCTACGTCTGTTACTTTTCCTGCGGGAGCGGATGAGCCAGCCGTTACGATTAAGTGGTCAAACACGCCAATCGATTCGAAGTATTCACAAATCGACTTTTCATCGGTGATATCAACGCCTGTGTGTCGGCTGGCAATATGTACCGTGTTGTTCTCGTTTCTTAGTTGCATCGCTAGTGCTTTGCCGATACCTGATGTGCCACCAATGATGACGAAAGTGCGTTGCTCTTGTTTAGTCGATTCGTTAGTCATTCTCTGAATTCCTGCGTTGTTCTGTTGATGTTTGCCATTATATTTATTCGACTAAATTTGATAATTGGTTAAAATATAAATTCATTATTCGGTTAAGCTGAATAGTGTGACTGAGTATTCAAATCGAGCATTAAGATCGAGAAGTAAGACGAAGAGGTGGAAGCGAGAATCGTATGGATAAGTTTTCAGATATGGCGATGTTCGTCAGTATTGTTAAGCATCACGGGTTAGCGGCGGCGGGGCGCGAACTGGGTTTATCGCCTGCGACCATGACAGCAAGGCTGCAGGCGCTTGAAGAACGATATGGTGTGAAGTTGTTGAATCGAAGTACGCGTCATGTGTCTTTGACCGACTCTGGAGATCTGTATCACAAGGCATGTTTGGAGATTTTAGACAACGTCAGTGAGGCCGAAAACCTGATTCAAAATGGCGTAAAAGAAGTCAAAGGCTCGCTAAAAATCGCCGCGCCAAAAGACATCGGAAAGCAGTACATTCTTCCTATTTTGTCGGAGTTTTGCCAGCAGTATCCGGACGTTATTCCTTACCTGTATTTGAACGATAACCTCTCGAACATTGCTGAATCTGGCATGGATATCGTGGTCCGTTATGGTGAACTGGTCGACAGCAGTTTGATATCCAGACGCTTATCGCCAAGCCGACGTGTGTTGTGCGCTTCTCCTGAATACCTCGCTAAACACGGGACGCCGTTGACGCCGCAAGACTTGGTTGAACACGACTGTTTGGCGATGCTGCGGAGTAATGAAGAGCTCAAGACATGGCACTTCCAAGATCATGATATGAAGAAGGCTGTGACGGTTGTGCCGAAGCGATTTTCAGATGATGGTGAAGTGATTCGGTACTGGGCATTAAAAGGTGAGGGCATTGCGCTTAAATCGGTGCTGGATGTGCAAGACGACATCAATAACCAACGCCTTGTGACTCTGCTTAATGGCTACATGAAAAACTTCAATACCGCGATGTCGGTGTCGAGCGCCGACTTGAATGTGGTGTACATCAGCAAGAAATATCAGCCGAAGCGTATCCGACTGTTTTTGGATTTTCTGTTTGAGCGGTTTGGCGATTGGGTTGAAAAGTCTAGTTAGATTGGCGAATCGGCCGCACATGACAGATCTCTCGAACTCGGCACCCGGCTACGGACAGAGAACATTGAACTGGTTATGATACGAGCAACATAAGGACGTGATTGGAGAGAGAAATGAAAGTCGTCGGAGATACGGTTATCAAACCTTTTCATAAGGCAACCTGCCATTGCGGTGCGGTTGAATTAGAGCTTAGCTTACCTAACGGGATAGAAAAACCACGTCGTTGTGATTGCTCTATCTGTCGTCGCAGGGGAGCGATTGTGGGCTCTGTTGCGCTGGATGGCATCAAGATCCTCAAAGGTGCGGAGCATCTTAAACTTTATCAATTCAATACCAACACCGCGAAGCATTACTTCTGCTCAAACTGCGGTATCTATACCCATCACCAACGCCGCTCAAGCCCAAATGAATACGGTTTTAACATCGGCTGTTTGGAAGGGGTGAACCCTTTTGATATTGGCGATGTGGTGACTAATGATGGTGTCAATCACCCTGCTGATCGTTAAGTCGTTACACAATATAAAAGGAATTAATTATGTCTGAATATGGAGCGGTCATTCGCTGGCAAAAAGCGGAAGATGAAGCCTTTAGCGACAACCAATACAGTCGCGGTCATACGTGGGAGTTCGATGGTGGTATCACTTTGCCTGCTTCATCTTCTCCTCATGTTGTGCCACTGCCGTTTTCGGTGGAAGCGAATGTCGACCCTGAAGAAGCCTTTATTGCGGCACTGTCTAGCTGCCATATGCTGACGTTTTTGGGTATTGCTGCAAAGCAGAAGTATGTGATCGATTCTTATGTGGATGATGCAATCGGCGTGTTGGAAGAAGATGAATCAGGCCGCTCATCGGTCACTAAGGTGACTCTGCGACCTGACATTGTGTTCTCCGGGTCTAAGATACCAACCGCCAAACAACTCGACAAACTGCACCACTTGGCGCACAAAAACTGCTTTATCGCGAACTCGGTAAAAACGGACATTGTGGTAGAAACTAAAGCGTAAACCACACACGTTAACATCCAAAAACCGCGAGGTTGCTTAGTGCATCACTGGCGGTTTTTTTGTGTCTGTGTAATCCTACGTACGGTTTTAATTGAGTGACAGTTAGAAAGTTTTGAGAGATAGGTAGAGAGCTCTTGAATGGTAGGAATAGATTGATTAGCAGAGAGTTATGTTTAGCGTCCCATTGAATAGTTTTGTACATCGTGTGAGTGATAAAAGCCAAGTGATGGTGTATGCTGCGGAATGTGGATGTCAGTTGAAACGAGTTCGTCGTTCGCGTAATTGGCTGTTGGTCGCTCAAGAGTATCAACTCGTTGAATTTAAAACGATGTTAACCCATGAAAAAGACGGTTGGATAGCAATTGCAATCGACAAAGTGCTGCCTAAACCCGTGGTGTGTTTGGCATCTCTGTTGGCCGCTACACCTTCAATGACTGTGGCTCAGCTGGTGATGGAATCTGGATGTTCAATGGCCGAAGCAAGACGTGCTATTGATGAACATGAAGGTCTGTAGGCGTATTCAAATCGTGTGAAAAGAGAATTGCGAGCAGCAAAAAGCCCGTAACGATATTGCGCTGGAAAACGTCATATCGTTACGGGCTTTATCATCTGTGCTGCTGTTAAGCTAAGCCATGCGGCTTATGAAGCATTGAATCGATTAAGAGTTCGCTACTTTTACACGAATCGTGTTTTTGCCAAGCTTTGACAAGTTCAGCTTGTTTAGTGCCGCTTTAGCTTCTTCTTGCTCTGGCATTTCAACAAAAGCGAAGCCTTTTGAGTCGCCAGTTTCTTGGTCTAAAACTAGGCTGCACTCTTTTACTGAGCCAAACTCAGAAAATAGCACACGGATGTCTTGCTCAGAGGTAGAGCGCGATAGGTTACGAACTAGAAGTTTCATAATAAACCTTGAATATGAATTTACGCCGAGCATTGTCGCACACTTTCATGCTCACCCTCACAAATAATTACTCTAATCATTTCTTTGGTAATGTGTCGCTCTATTTACCGATTAAGCGAGCTGTTTACCTGCTAGCCGCGGTTTATCGTGATATCTGACACGAATCCATGCTCTGTGCTGGTCAACGCCTGTTGTAGCATCTGAGCGGCTTCTTGCGCGGTCATAAAGCTCGAGGTATCCATGCCTTTACCGCTTGTATTCCAAAACTCGGTCGCCATTCCTCCAGGGTAAACCGCCACGATTTTCATCGGGTGACCTTTTAGCTCTAACCTTACCGATTCGATAAAGCCTTTCACGGCCCATTTTGCCGCGCAGTAGGTGGACTCTTCAGCTTTAGCACCTTGTGCCGCCGTCGACATCACCACAGCGATGGTGACCGATTGATCTTTGTAGCGCTGTACAAGCTCGCGAATCAAAAAGATCGAAGACTCAATATTGTTCTTCAGCATGTCGCTGATGATGGTTGGATCTTGCTGTTCTATCTTACCGAAGTACCCACTGCCAGCGCTGTGGATCACCAGCTTCGGCATTTCAGGTAACGCATCCAATAACTCGCTCACTGAGTGCGGGTCACAGAGATCACACGCTTGGCTAATGGTATTCGCAGGTAGGCCTTGCGCCACTTCTGCTAAACGTTGTGCATTGCGACCTGTAATGGCTACGCGCTGAGCGTCGGCGTTAGCATATTGTTTCGCGAGAGCTGCGCCTAAACCGCTGCTTGATCCGGTAATTAAAATCATACTGTCTTCAATTTGTAGAGTTGATTCGAGATAGTAAGGGGCTAGGCTAAGATTTTCTGAGATCTATGGCTAAAGTTGATCGATAGCCTGGTTGATAGGTTAATAGCTTGGGTGATCGGTCGAGCGGTAAGGCTGAGCTAAGAAAGTGGGGGAAAGCCGTTAAGAATCGACGGGTTTAGCAAGAAATAACAGCGTTAAAAAACAACGAACTAACAAGTAAAAGCGCCGGCATAGAGCCAGCGCTTTTGAGTAATCATAAGTGATTATTCGTCGTCGAACTGTTTGATCGTGAACGCGTCTTCGATTCGGTTAAGCTCTTCTTGTTCTTTCACTCGCTTCTCTTCTTGCAGAGTCGCTCTCGTTTCGTTGAAACGTTTTTTCTCTGACTTAGTCAGGAATTTTACAGCTTTTTTGTTGGTCAGTGCGTAAGCAACTACGTCTTCACCTTTTTCTCTGCGGTCGTTTACGCGTTGTGAGAAACGTTCATTGTCGCGAGCTTTACGCTCCGCTGAGGTCAACTTGCTCATGCTTTAAAGCCTTTTCAATTATTCATGGTAGGGAATCTACGCTTAGCGAAACAAATGGGGACTGCTTAGTGTCAGTCTAGTCCATTTGTATGCTGGTGGCGCATCTTAGCACAATGGCTTGAGCATGCAGGTATGCTATTCGAGGGATCAAACAAAACAGCCCACAATTTTCGTTGTGGGCTGTTTTGTTACGTACTGTAGATGTAGTCATCGATTTAAAACTAAGAATCAGAAACGGCAGCTAAATCAAATCTTCTCTATGTATAAGATGACCTCTCCGACTTTAAAGCCAAACTTGGACATCTCAGTCTTGTTGAATAAGCGCTTGTCGTCCATCAAGAACATCCAATCATCGAGCACCACTTCATAGGTGCTGCCGTCTACTTCAATCTCTAAGTCATATTTCCAATACAGCGCAGAACCTTGGGTTTCACCATAAGCGGTTCCAACGACATCGTTGGCAGTCCCAGAATAGGTGTTTTCGCCCGTTTTGATTAGATTCCAAACGCGAGTTGAGCGCTCGCCATCAGCAAAAGAGAACCACTCTTTTATTTCTCCGTTGTCACCGTCCCAAGTCGCGATCAGTTTGGCATCAAAGCGGCGCAGTAAGTTACCAGAGCGGTCTAGCACCATGCCGTAGGCCATTAGCTCGCCATTAAAAAAGGTTTCAAGCTTGAGCTCTGGCGTAGTGTCGACATGGTCTTCTAAACTTGCAGAGCCACAGCCCACTAGCCAAGTGAGTGAAAAAAATGCCAGAGCAAATTTTATTATTGTTGTTTTTGGATTCATTTGTTCAAACCTAAAAGTTGTTTACGAAGACCGGGTTCAGAGGTGTTTTCAGATAACCAAATCGCTAGAAAGGCTTCACCAAATTGCTTGTCTTGAATGATGCCGATCGGTTGTTCATCGAAATAAAAGCGACTCACGTTATCTTCTGCGACACGAATCGTGAGTGTGCTTCCTTCTTCCACGTTCGGCCACATCGCGTATAAGGGTTTTAACCAACGCTGAATGTTGCTGTTAGAGTAGCCAAGCTTGTTCCACTGATCTTCGGTCGCGTCTACGAGGTCTTTGCTATCGATAGAGCGGTAATACTCAAGCTTCAAAGCTCGTTCAGAGTTGGTTGGAGTCGCGTAGAATTCTGCGGAGTAGAGAGTCCAAAATAGGTAACTCATTTCACCCTCACCACGTTTGTTTAGATCATCGACAGCAGAGGCTCTAGCGTGTCCGGCAAATAACAGCGCAGCAAAGATTAACGGGAGAGTAATAAAGCTTAGAAGTGTGTTTTTTGCTTGCTGATGAGCGCGAACAATACCTCGCTCAGGTTTGAACGTTTGTGTCGGGTTGCGTGGATAAGCCATAAGTCACCTCGTTATTGCCATTTTAGGTTGTATTAAGTTGGAGTAGGCGGCCACCAGTAAGGGCAACAAAATCCCCCAACTTATTGCAAGGGCAGCAACTACCGATGCATCTGGCCAAGTAGTAAGAAGAGCACCTGCTTTTATGCCTCCCCAATAACTACTAGTACCTGCTACGAACCCTATGACAAACAAGATCACTTTCGAGCATTTTAAAAGCCAATTTAGGCTGTGGTTAAAACTGATTAAGAACATGATCCACAGGCAGACAAGCCACACCGGGAACCACGATTGATTCGCAATTTCAGAGTCGACGGCAAACACGCCGAAGTGGAGTAAGAGGCTATCAAGCAATAGCCCCAATGGTAATAAAATGAGTATCTTCAAATCGCTACTGCGAGTCGGTGATAGAAGGAAGTGAACCACTACAATCAGTGGTGTGACGAACGGGGCTTGCGCGGTAAAGAAAGCACTGCAAACCCAGGTCGCTTGAAACAGTACGAGATTAATAATCCAAAACCGCTTCATCTTTTTCTCCAAAGTAACGAGGTTTTCTTGCGACTACATGGTGAGTGCTGATCACGCGCTCTTTGAATGCGCCTTCACAGTAGCAGAAGTAGAAGGTCCATAAGCGTTTAAACTCTTCTGAATAGCCGAGAGACTCTAGCTCTTCCCAACTATTTTCAAAGGCGATGTTCCAATCATTCAGCGTTCGAGCGTAGTGCAGGCCAATGTCATCAATTTCTTGAACCACAAGGTCGGTGCTGGTCGCAAGGTGTTGGGTCATCACTGAAACAGAAGGTAGGCAACCGCCGGGGAAGATGTACTTCTGAATAAAGTCGACACCTTTACGGTATTTGTCGTAACGGCTGTCAGCAATAGTAATTGCTTGAATCAGCATCTTGCCTGAGGGCTTAAGTAGCGAGGAACATTTTTCAAAGAAGGTTTGTAGATACTCATGTCCGACCGCCTCTATCATCTCGATCGAAACCAACTTGTCATACTCACCAGTGAGATTGCGATAATCCTCTTTGAGCAGGGTGATTTTGTCGGTTAAACCAAGCGCTTTTACTCTCTGTTCAGCAAGTGCATGTTGGGCATCTGAGATCGTGGTAGTGGTGACGTGGCAACCGTAGTGTTGCGCCATGAAGATGGCTAAGCCGCCCCACCCTGTGCCTATCTCGACCACGCTATCTTTCTCAGACAGTTCTAGTCGCTCACAGATGGTTTTCATTTTGTTTTGTTGAGCCTTCGACAAGGTTTCTGCGTCTTCGCTGTAGATTGCGGAAGAGTACTGCATCGAGCTATCTAAGAAGCGCTCATACAGCTCGTTGCCAATATCGTAGTGGGCGAGAATATTTCGCTTAGAGCCTTGCTCGGTGTTGGCATTCTTACGACGCAGCAATAGGTTTTTGATGCGAGAAATCCATTGTGTCTTGTCATCAAGCTCATCCAATTGGGCTTGGTTACGAGCCATGATTTGAATCACACGCGTTAGATTTGGGCTGGTCCATTTACCATCGATGTACGCTTCAGATGCGCCGATACTGCCGTTGATGACCACATCTCTAAAAAAGGTCGCATCATGAATCACGATTCGACCTTTCAAGTCTGCTTCTCGATCACCGAACACCGAATGCTGGTCGCGCTCAATGATCTCGAGCGTCGCGAATTGCAGGCTTTCTAACACCTTGAAGATTAAAGCTCGATATTTACAGTTGCTTGAAACAGCAACGGCTTTAGCTTGTTGTTCAATATTGTTGTTTTGTTTGGCAAGCTGTTCCATGTAAACCTCGCTGATAACTCATTCTAATATTTTGTGCCAACTAAGCTGAGTTCTGCTCCTTGATTGGAGCGAACCCAAGCTTCAATTGAGTTCTTTCATGTGCGCTTAAGACGTTGAGTCTGGATGCGCCACAAACGGTACTTTTTTCAGGAATAATTTGAGAGCCTGATAATAAATTCCCATCACGACTTTTATCGTCATCGCCGGAATCTTGAATACCGTTCGTCTAATGTTTGTCTTGGTTACTGACTGCTTCGTCAGAGCCAGTGTCGCATCGAAAAGCTTGTCGTCTCGGCGGCTTTCGATGTGAACTAACGTGCGTTTCGCTGGTGGCTTAATCTTCCAAAAATAAGTCATGTTCAAATCCATGAACGGCGAAACGTGAAACTCTTTTTTTACCTTCAATTCTTGGTGCATGTCGATGAGATAGTAGTGTCTTTCTCGCCAAGGCGTGTTACTCACCTCAGCCAACATGTACTTACAATCTCCAGTCTCGTCATAACAGAAGAAACAGTTGATTGGGCTGAAGTAGATGCCTAAACAGCGGCACTGAGCCAGCATCGTCACACGGTTTGAATCAGACCAAACCCCACCAAGTTGTTGCACTTTGGAAGCTATACGTTGCTTAAGTGATTTTGGTTCATCCGTGGTGACATTTTCTTTTTTTTCAGCGAGATAATCCGATTCGACAAAGCGAATCGGGTTGTACCAACGAGTTCCGAACAGCGCACTGCGCGCTGTGGTTTGGGGCAGCTCATCAAGATCTAACCCCATCATATACAGCTGATAGCTGAACTCATGAGTGATGTCGCCAAAGCGGCGATGTCTGACGTTACCCCAATAGATACCGCTGAGCTCTTCACTCTTTTCGGATGCGATCCCCATCTCGGGTGTCAGGGTTTGACTGTTCATAGCGCGGAACTCGTACTCAAATCTAAACCGAAGCGTTTGGTCACATCGAGTGCACTGTGGACACCGTCTTCATGGAAGCCGTTATACCAATAAGCGCCAGCAAAGTGCGTCTGGTTTTTGCCACAGATTTGCTCACGCTTGTGCTGAGCTTCGACCGTGTTCGAATTAAGTACCGGGTGATGATAAACAAAGCTGCGAATAATTTTTTCTGGGTCGATGGCTTCGCTTTGATTCAAGGTGACACAGAAGGTGTCTTGGCTTTCGATGCCTTGCAGAATGTTCATGTTGTACGTGACACAGGCAGGTCGTTTACTGTCGCCATCCAACATGTAGTTCCAGCTTGCCCAAGCCAGTTTTCTGTCTGGTAACAAGCGAGTATCGGTGTGCAGAACCACTTCATTGCGGCTGTATGGGATCTCGCCCAGTACCTGTTGCTCTTGTTCTGTTGCATCACCAAGCAAGCGTAAGGCTTGGTCTGAGTGGCAAGCAAAGATTACTTCGTCGAAACCTTGTGCGCTGCCATCTTCAAATTCAATCGTGACGCCTGTTTCTTGGCGAGTCACTTGTTTAATCGATGTATTCAGTGCAACAGTCTTACTTAGGCGTGAAAGGATGATTTCAACATAAGAACGCGATCCCTTTGGTATCACATACCACTGAGGACGGTTCGCGATATCGAGCAATCCATGGTTGTAGAAAAACTGAATGAAGAACTTGAGCTCAAACTCTTCCATTTCTTCCAAGCTTGTCGACCAAATCGCCGCGCCCATCGGTAAGATGTAGTGCTGGCTGAAAAAGCCGGAAAATTGATTATCTCGTAGGAAACTGCCAAGGGTAACGTCTGGTGTGAATTCATTGCTTTCAAACTGAGCCTTACACAGCTTGTTGAACTTGAGAATGTCAGACACTAAAGACCAGAACTGAGGTTTGAAGATGTTGCTCCTCTGCGCGAACAACGAATTAATGCTGTGGCCGTTGTACTCGAACTTAGTGGTGGTGTTGTGGACGCTGAAGCTCATCTCAGTCGGTTGCCTTTCGACACCGAGTTGTTCTAGAAGCTGATTGAAATTCGGGTAGGTTCGATCGTTGAATACGATGAAACCTGTATCTATCGAAAACGCCGAGCCTTGATGTTCAATATCAACGGTCGCGGTGTGGCCCCCAACGTAATCGTTCTTTTCGAATACTGTTACGTCGTGGTGCTTATCTAATATATGCGCGCAAGTGAGTCCAGAGATACCTGAACCAATAATGGCGATTTTCTTCATTGTTATACCATCCTTGAAGCGAGTTTTTGCCAAACTGGAGTTGGAAGCATTCTTAGTAGCTTCATCAACATGATGAATCGTCTTGGGAAATCAATTTCACTCTTTCCTTGAGCGATACCATTTACGATTCGCTGAGTTGCGGCCTCACTACTAATAATCATAGGCATAGAGAACGTATTTCGCTCGGTTAATGGCGTTTCAACAAAGCCAGGGTGCACAATTGAGACATGAATGTTGTGCGTTGCCAGATCAACCGAAAGTGTTCTGCCTAAGTAGGTGAGGGCTGCCTTTGAAGCGCCATAAGCCTCGGCTCTTGGCAAAGGTACAAAGCTGGCGCTGGAGCTGACTAAAACCAAACGGCCGCCGGGCTTGATGTTTTTTAACCAAGCTTTAAGGGCGTAGCCAATTGAAATTAGGTTTATGTTGATGACGCGCTCAAAAAGCTCGGCATCAAAGTTCACTGGGTCGTCGATGTACTCACAATCACCTGCATTTAAAATCAGCAGGTCGAGCGGCTTGTCTTGGTCGAGTTCTGGAAAGTTGTGGTAATCAGTCAGATCGAAACAGAGCGGTGTAATTGATGAATGCGCGATGTCTGTATCGTGAGAATCAACTAAGGCTTGCAGTTTGTCTGGATTGCGGCCACAAGCAATCACCTGATGCCCTTGCTGAGCGTAATCTTTAGCTAGGGATTGGCCGATACCTGAGGTCGCGCCTGTAATCATAATATGCATTATCGACTCGCTCTCTTTTTGATGGATTTTATCGCGCAGCCCAGTACTGGAATGTGTTCATACAACATAGAACCGACGTCGAGGTAGTCTCTGTGGTAAATCACTTGACCGTCGAGCATCTTGAGATGGCTGTGTCCTTGTACTTCGATTGGCTTTTGCCCATTTAATTGCTTGTGAGCAAACTGCATCGTCCAGTAAACGGAAGCTTCGTCGTTCGCTTCGAAAGTGTGTTCGATATGAAAGTAACAGCTGGTTACTTGGGTGTAGAGGTTCTCGAAGTAGTGCGTAAGCGCCGAAATACCGCTGACATGATGCAGCGGATCTTGGAATTCAATATCAGGGTGATAAACCGTCTTAAGCACGTCGAAATTGTCGGTTCCGAGTTCTCGATACATGTTGAGAAAGTTATCAAGCCATAGAGAGTTATCCATAATATTCACTCTAATTATTTGAAGAAGGCTAAGGCTCTCAATCGTGCTTCTTTATGCTCAACGATGGGTTGCCAGTATTCGCTGTCTATTCCGTTTTTAGCGATAAAGTCATGTGGAAAATGTACATGCTTATCTGGGATATTTTGCAGCTCTGGTATGTACTTACGAATAAAAATTCCTTTTGGATCAAACTTTTCACTCTGAGTGATTGGATTGAAAATTCGGAAGTAAGGTTGAGCATCACAGCCAGTACTTGAAGCCCACTGCCAGCCACCATTGTTGGCACTAAAGTCTCCGTCGATAAGGTGCGACATAAAGAAACGCTCGCCCCAACGCCAGTCAATAAGCAGGTGCTTGGTTAGGAAGCTTGCCACCACCATTCTTAGTCTGTTGTGCATCCAGCCCGTTTCAACCAGTTGACGCATTGCGGCATCAACCAATGGATATCCTGTTTTTCCTTCGCACCAAGCTTTGAAGCTAGGATGATCGTGATACCAATCTAAACCATTGTATTTTTGCTGAAAGTTAGCACCTTTGACCAGTTTAGGGTGGTGGAACATCAAATGCTTATAAAAATCTCGCCAAATCAATTCATTGAGCCAACAAAAGGCCGGTAATTGCGTATCAAATAACAGATCGGGTTGCTGCTGAATCAATTGAATCGCTAACCAACGTGGGCTCACGGCGCCAATCGCTAAATAAGGTGATAGCCCCGATGTTCCTTTAACTGAGGGAATATCTCTCAGACGTGCGTAGTCGTTGACTTTATTGCCTAAGAAATTGGGGATCACATTGCCCAATACATCTTGGCTTAATGGCCAGCGACTCGAATCAACACGCGGAAAATCGAAATCATAGTCAGCAGAGATGGTTAAGGCTTGTAAGTCGTCAGGAAGCTGTGTTTGTGAACGTTCAGCTGACTCGACAGGAGCTGGACTGCAGATGATGCCTTTCACCTGAACTTCTTTTAACCAAGCGTTCTTAAAGGGCGTAAAGACTTTGAACATCTCGCTTTGTTTGTTGAGAACGCTACCGAGTGGCAGCATAACGTCACAATCGCTGATCTTCAGGTTTAGGCCGCTTGAAATCAGCTTTTTATCGCGAGCTTGTTCATCGACCTCTGGTTCAGAGTTAGCGTAGACGCACTTGGCATCAAGCTGCTGGCACAAATCGATGAGCTGTTTGGATTGGTCGTCAAAGTCGCTAGCTTTCAGGTGAAGCAACGTTATCCCGAATTCAGCGAGCTGGGAATCGAGTTGTTTTAGATGACGATAGATGAAATCAGCTTTGATCGGCGCAAGGTGGTGTTGCCGCCACGTTTGAGGCGTTGAAATGAAAACGGCGGTCGTTACGCCGTTTTCAACTGCCGCGACGAGCGCTGGGTTATCGTGAATCCGCAGGTCTCGTCGTATCCATAGTATGTCGCTCAATATCCGTATCTCAGTTTAAGTTCTTGAGGGTGCGGGTTTAGGTAAACCTGTGATTCTAGGTATTCGTTCGGGTATTCCATCAGGTAGTGATTGATCAGTGTCAGTGGCACTAGCAGTGGAACAACGCCCTCTCTGAATGATGCGATCTGGTTGGTCAGCTCTTGCTTGTGAGCGCTACTCAGTTGTTTTTTAAAGTAACCCTGCAAATGATGCAGCGTATTGGCGTGACTGCCTCGATTCGCGTGATGAGACAACGCCGTCATCAAGCCTTCGATGTATTGAGCCGCTAGTTCGTCGATATCTAAATCATTACCCGCTAGCAGTTTGCCTAAGCTTTTGTAACCCTCAACGTGGTGACACATGACTAGATATTTGTGGGCGCTGTGGAACTGAATCAGTTTGTGCTTGGTCACACCTTCATCCACAAGATCGAGCCATTTTTGGTAAGTGAACACTCGAGTCATGAAGTTTTCACGCAAAATGGGATCGTTAAGGCGGCCGTTTTCTTCAACGGGAAGTAACGGGTTGCCGTCCATAATTTGTTGGGTGAACATGCCTATGCCTGTCGATTCAGAGCCGCGACCATGGTGGTGGTACACCTTCACGCGCTCCATGCCGCAGGTTGGGCTTTTTTGACACACAATAAAGCCAGCAATGTGTTGGTTTTTCTTTGAGTAGTTTTGACCGAACTCGATCAGTTCGTTGGTCACATCACCTGAGCCATCAGGGCGAGAAACATGGATGATGTCATCTAGCATTCTTGTTTGACGAATGGTTGGACGAGGGGTTGGAAGACCAACAGCCATCTCTGGGCAAACAGGTTCCAATTCCACGTAGTCTGCTAGGTCGTCTGTACAAAAACGAGAGCGTTTATGACCTGTGTCGAAACGTACTTTATGTCCAGCAACACATGCACTGATACCGATTTTGATTTTCTTTTCCATTGGCCAACTCCTTTGCTCTTGCTCTGAGCTTTTTCTTATAGTTCAACATTGCTAATCGTATTTACAGAGCTGGGTGTGTTTTTACTTTGACACCGTAGTTGTTTTTATTCAGATGTATTGACGATATACAGGATAGCTTTATGCCATCCTGTATATTTATAGCCTGCAACTGGGTTAATAGATATATTTTCCAAGTGGATTGAATAGTTGGCTCACACCTTTTGTGAAGTAAAGCGCATCACTTGAAACGGTTAAACAGACACAACCTTCTTTTGTTGCCGGTTGATGAGTGTGATTGCCATCCAACCAGATGAAGTCACCTTTGTTGTAAACGCCCATTTCGTCTTCGAAACTGCCCTCTAGAAGAAGCGTGATCTCGAAGCCTTTGTGGGTGTGGCAAGGCACTTGTCCATCTTTGTCGATGTGCAACAAGCTGGTGTGGTGTGCTTCGTCAGCAAAATCGAGTCTTGCTCGTGAAATTTTGCCTAGGTTCATCCAGTCCTTTCTCGCTACTGAGTTTAGAGCGCGAGGGATTGTGAATGTCGTGTCAGCAACAGTTACTTTCTGAACCTCTGGAGTCACTTCAACAGACTGAGAAGTATCAGCTGTGATTTGCTCTATCGCGTCAAAATCAAAGTCCATGTCGTCCATTGAGAAGCTGTCTAGATCTTCATTTGAGAATACTGGCTCTGCGTCAAAAGCATTATTCGCTGCTACAGCTGTAAGCTGCTTGACTTGTTGTTGGCAGTGTTCACACAGCTCTACATGGCTAGAAACAATCAAAGAAACTGAATCAGCCAACGTGCCATCGACGAAGTCTTTCAAGATTGCCGCGTTTGGGTGATGTTTAATCATGGTCTTGTTCCCCCATGTGAACTTTTAATTTGGCTAAAGCGAGTCTCAGACGTGATTTCACTGTTCCAAGTGGGACGCCAAGTTGCTGAGCGAGTTGCTCTTGAGAGAGCTCTTGAAAGTAAACGCCTTTGACGATGGTTTTCTGAGCGAGAGGCAACTTTTCTATTTGAGTCATTACGTGTCGGCTCATCAAATGGTCACCGAATGGCAAATCTTCGCTTTGAGACTCGGCTACCATCGCATCGATTGGCCAGATATCGTCGGCTATCGTTTGTTCGGCTTTCGCTTTCACTTTGCGCAACATGTCGAACGCTGCATTACGCATTACCGTGTAGACCCAAGTGGTCGCAGCGCCTTTATCTACATTGTAGAGATGTGCTTTCTTCCAAACATTAGTCATCGTGTCTTGAACTAGCTCGTTTGCAGCAGCTTCGCCACCCAACTTACTGATACCAAAACGCTTGATCTTAGGAGCGAAGAACTTGAACAAACAGGTGAACGCCTGCTTGTCTCGGTCTGTACCAACCAACACCAGCCAGCTCGAGAGCTCTGTCGGTACTTTGTTGTCTGTAGGTACTTTGTTATCGGGAATAATGACATGCTCCTTGCCGTTCCCTGAACTTCTGCTTTCCACTTGCATAGTAACTAACCATCATGCGAATTTGATGGGCACTACGTGAAAGGAGAAAGTCGGGATCACTTTAATTTAAATTAATTTCTACTATACAAAATTATAGTGAAGAAAAGTGCTTATTGCCCCGTAATGATTTGATTCAAAAAAGGAACTAGAGACGGAAAACTGGCTGGCTCAGTAAATTCTGTTTTCTTTTCCAGTGGGATAGGCATCATTTCGAGCAATCGCGCACAGATCCATTGTGGGCTCTCAAAATCAGGAGTGGGATAGAGTGTTCTTATCGAATCGTGGTCGCGAAACAACTGAACCAAAAAAGCGGTAAACACGTTAGGCACTTTATATTCATCGGTAGGCCAGTGAGGCAACAAGCTGAACTTACTTTTAATCAGGTCATCATCGTCTCGAAACGACCCATGCAATTGCACCAACTTTTCGCCTTCGACATCAATTTCTAATATCTGGTCGTCCGACATATTGAAGTCGACGATGGTCACCTTTGTTCCCCAAGAGCTGAGATGATCAGAGTTAGATTTGTCTTGAGTGGCGATAATGAAACCATCGCCCTGCGCTGCGTGAGCGACCATCGCGAGATACTTTGGCTCAAAAATGCGCAGTCTTTGTCTGCCTCCCGGTAAAAGGAAGATGGGGAGGGGAAACACAGCGAGCTCCAGAGAAGACTCTACGGGTGTTTCTGGTTCGGCGTCTGTCCGCGTGGTCTTCCTAGGTGAATTCGGCACATAGTACTCCTTAGTTCAAATGTGATTTGAGAAGATATACGCGGGGAGGGTGGTGTTCGATCAATTCGCTTCGGCTTATGTTCGTAAAGGGATAGGTATTTTGTTGCACCTGTTCATAAATTCACTGTTTTTACCTTTTTTCATACGCGTCATTATGTAATATATGTACAAATAGTAAGCGAATGGGTAGTCGCCAGACGATGCTTATATCTGACGTTCTTCTATACCTAACATCGCATCAAAGGAATGGTCATGATTGTTATTTATGGTATCAAAGAGTGCTTAAATCCAATTAAGTTGCAGCTCTCCAATGTGTTGCAGCAGTGCTTGAACAGTGAAATGGGTTTACCCGATGACAAGCGAGCACATCGATTTGTGCCATTGGAACGGGATGACTTCTTTTACCCAGAAGGAAGAACAGAAGCCTATACCGTCATTGAGATCAACATGATGGAAGGTCGAGCGGTAAACACCAAAAAGCGTCTAATCAAGAAGATCTTTTCTGAGATTGAAAAGCAGCTCTCTATCTCTCCGATTGATATTGAAATCACCATTAAAGAGCAGCCTTCACATTGTTGGGGTTTTCGAGGGATGACGGGCGATGAAGCACAAGATTTGAAGTACAAAGTGAACGTCTAGGGTTTAAGCTCTTAACTCTTAACTCTT
>NZ_JBFRTQ010000130.1:20056-25731 GCF_041474195.1 Vibrio sp. 10N.222.52.C3
TTAACTCTTAACTCTTAACACGTAAGACTTAAGCCAATCTATCGAGTGACGGCTTTGGAATTTGATGCCAAAGCCGTTTTCCTAGTTCTCGACACTAACCTTTAAGCATCTAAGCATCGTCACTCTTTTTTAAATACTGATGCCAATTTTCATTGATCACGTCAAAGTGCTCAACGCAGAACTCTTTTCTGTCTTTCAAATAGTCGTTTTCCACTTCATCGAGCAAGTTCTTATAGGCATCGGGATCGCTGCCATACACCAAGCATAACGTGGAGAAGTAACGCTGCAGGTCGAAACTGTGCTCGTCGATGTATTCCCCCAAGTCGTAATACTCTGGGCGGTCTTCTGACTCGAAAGCGAACATGTCTGCAGCGCTGATAGCAGCGTCGGCCCCATGCTCTACGTAGTTAAGCAGTAGCACGGTTGCTAGGTTATCAACCGCATCTTCTTCTTTACCCAATATGGCAATGTTCTGATCTTCGATATACGCATGCCCAGTCTCGTGTAGCAGGGTGTGCAGCAAGGTATCAATAGCGCCGGTTTGCGCAGATTTCCCATACTCTTTTTCGTATTGGTTCTTCTCAAAGTAATTGAGTGACTCAGCGTAAAAACTGTAAGGGATCAGTACTTGATGGGTTTGTGGATCGTAGAGTGGTCCTTCTTCCCCGCCATATTGAATGGTTAATGGCTTCTCAAACATGAAGAGTTGGTTTGATAGGTCGACCACGGTGTCATTAACGCCACTGCTTTGAATCTCTCGTTTGAGCTGCTCTTCTTCGGTATTTTGCGGTGTAGAGTACTCGACGATTAGGTTACTTTGGGTGGCTTGTTCACTAGATGCATAAGTTGTGGCAAACATTGCACTCAGGGCTAGGCTGCAGGTCAATGTTCGTTTCAATAATGTCATCGGCTATCCTTGTGATTACGTTGCGATTCAGAGTCGTGCTGGGGGTAACAACTCCAAGCTGTGTACCCTGATTTAGTTATTGCGTTAGAGTATAAGTTTAGACGGAATTTTGATGCATCGAGGACTGCAATTTTTGAAGTAGGCGCTATCCTATCAATGAATAATCCGCTTAGAGATTCGCCACAAAGAATAAGTAAGCTGAATGAGCGGTGTCGATGTGATTCGTTTCTATTGGTAATTAACAGATAAATTTCGGTTCAACACAACCCTTGTGCTATACTCCGCGCCCCAATCCGAATTGGCTTGTTTAATCTTAGGAAATTATTATGAGTGTTAAAAACGAACTTCAACAAATTAACAACCGTCTAGACAAGTGTCGCCACAAGTTAGATGCTGCTAAAACTCGTAATGATCGTCCTGTTGTTCGTCAGTTCGAGGAAGAGATTAAGAAGCTAACTAAGAAAATTGCCCAGCTTAAACACAAAGAAAGCTATGATGTGAACCAAGAGCGTAAGTCTCTGGTTGATATGCCATTTAGCCGTGAGATCACTAAGGCTGAGCAAGCGGATATGGGTAAACTTAAAAAGTCTGTTAAAGGACTCGTAATTGTTCACCCAATGACGAAGATCGGTAAAGAACTTCGCATTGAGGTTATGACTGGTTACGCACCGAAAAAATTCTAATTACCAGCGATGGTGATGAAAGAGGAGCTAAAAATAGCTCCTTTTTGCTTTTTTAGGTATTAAGAAAGCAGAGTCAGCGGCATAGATACTCACGCCGTTTTCAACTTTTAGGAGGTGATTGTTGTCACAAATCCTTTTATCTCCTATAAAAGTTAACGTGCTACTAACATGGTACTAAGCGATCGCAGTAATGTGTTCGCTTTTCGAATCCACACTTTCTCTCCAGTTTGTATAAATATAGGTAGAGCAGCACAAATAATTACAGATAAAACTAGACTCATTAGGGAAGATGAGAACGTAAAAAAATAGAGGTTATATGAATCAATTAATTTCAATTGGACCACTAGAATCCTTCCTAATCGCGATTAGTGTTTTGTTTCTAGGTCATTTCGTCAATGCAAAGCTTCCGATTCTCAAAAAGTACAACATTCCAGAGCCCATTGTCGGCGGCTTGATTGTCGCTTTTGCTATTACAGCCCTGCACTTTAACGGCCTTGATCTTGAGTTTTCCTTGCCCCTGCAGAACACGTTTATGTTGATGTTCTTTGCAACGGTCGGTCTTGCGGCGAACTACACGCAGCTGATAAAAGGTGGTGCTAAGGTATTCCTATTCTTAGGGGTAGCGTCGGTTTACATCATTATCCAAAACGGTGTAGGCGTAACCTTAGCTACGGCACTAGGCCTTGAACCCTTGATGGGTTTGATTGCTGGCTCTATCACCCTTTCGGGCGGTCACGGCACAGGCGCGGCTTGGTCTCAAACTTTTGCAGACACGTTTGGCATTGCAAATACGCTAGAAATCGCGATGGCTTCAGCGACCTTTGGTTTGATCATCGGTGGTATTATCGGTAGCCCAGTGGCGCAAAAGCTGATTGATAAAAACCAGCTTGAATCTGAGTACGGCACTGGCACGCAAACACATGAACGCTTCCCTGAACTTGTTACTTACAACGAGTATGAAGAAGACAAAGTGACGGCGAAGAAGGTGATTGAAGTGTTGTTCATCCTTCTTATCTGTATCACGGGTGCGAAGTACCTAGAGCAGTGGGTGGCGACTTTTGAAATTTCTTGGTTGATGATTCCTGACTTCGTTTACGCGTTGTTTATCGGTGTGTTCATCACTAACGTGTTTGAAGTGACTAAGCTGCATAAGACTGACAGCGAAACGGTCGATATTCTTGGTACGGTGTCATTGTCACTGTTCCTAGCAATGGC
The DNA here is from genome assembly GCF_041474195.1 of Vibrio sp. 10N.222.52.C3. Lineage (NCBI taxonomy): Bacteria > Pseudomonadati > Pseudomonadota > Gammaproteobacteria > Vibrionales > Vibrionaceae > Vibrio > Vibrio sp. 10N.222.52.C3. Next base: position 22,862 of record NZ_JBFRTQ010000130.1, read on the forward strand.
GCTAATGAGCCTTAAGCTTTGGAACATATTTGACCTTGCGATTCCGTTCTTGGTTATCCTGGCGGTTCAGGCGGTTGTGTTAGGTATCTTCTCTTACTTTGTGACGTTCAAAGTAATGGGTTCTAACTACGACGCAGCGGTTATGGCAGGTGGTCACTGTGGTTTCGGCCTAGGTGCAACACCAACAGCGGTAATGAACATGGGCTCTTTGGTGAACCGTTTTGGTCCTTCACCACAGGCGTTCATGGTGGTGCCAATTGTTGGTGCCTTCTTTATCGATATCGTTAACCTGATTATCCTTCAGGGTTACATCTCGTTTATCGGTTAATGTTCGCCTTTACTTAAACGCAATGTGCTTATCGCACTAAGATGAATACAAGAAAGCCAGTCTGTTGACTGGCTTTTTTTGTTCTTGTTTATCGAGGTTTTCTTGCCTGATACCCCTGCGGTTAGGGCTCTGTCACATCAATAACTAGGGCGTGTTGATCTTTCGAGCTGATTTTTGCAGTGAGTTGCTGGGTATTTATACAAGGCAGAGGCATCGATGTGTAGCTAGCCTACATGAGAAGCCGATAACGCAGTAGAAATGACCAGCAAACGCTGCCCGAAGGGTTCGGGCTGGGCGCCACCGCAAAAAGCGTTTTACTCTTTGTTGAGGGAGGTTTACTTAGAATGACTAGGCTACTTCTCCCTCGCCGCGATTAAAACGCTTTTGACTAGGCGTCCCCATCCGAACAAAATTTAACCACGAAAGGTCAACACGCCCTAAAGTGTTGTAACGACTTCATCAAGAGCTAGGCGCGCTTTTGGTTTGCCGTAGTTGTAGTCTTCGCCGTCTTTGTGGTAGCCGATAGCTAGCGCTACATCAACAACGTGACCTTCTAGTTCGTCAGCAAACTCTTCGCTGATCATAGCTGCATCTACACCTTCCATAGGTGTTGAAGCGATACCTAGACGAGCTAGTGTGTGCAGTGTGTTACCTAGTGCGATGTAAACTTGAGACTTAGTCCAGTTACCGTTGAAACCTGTTTCGTCTGTGTTCATTTCTGCGAATGCGTAAGCACCTAAGAATTGCTCGTACATTTCAGCTGGTAAGTGACCAGAGCTTACTTCTGTATCAGCACGCTTCGCGAATTTCTCTTTAGTGTACTTAGGATCGTGAGCAAACAGGATCGTGTGTGACGCTTCTTTCGCATGTGGTTGGTTAAACTGGAACATGTTTTCGAAAGTATTGTGGAAGCGTTGTTTTGCTGCGTCACTCTCAATGATGATGAATTTCCAAGGCTGAGAGTTGATAGAAGAAGCTGACAAGCGAAGTGCTTCTTTGATTACTTCCATGTCTTCCGCAGAGATGCGTTTTTCTGCATCGTATTTTTTAGCTGTGTAACGAGTGTTTAGATCAGTAATGATTGGATGAGTCATGTTGAATCCTAATATCTATCAATAATAAATGTTGTAGGGTTTTATGTTCAGTTACGTCAACAATAAACGGATAACCAATTTAAACGAATCTCAATAGATTGAACGTCTAAATAGTTATCGAACATGCCCCAATAAATCGAGTATCTGCGGTAGCTCAAGTCGATGGGTGTAAGATAATAGAAGAATGACTCGGGAAAAATAGCGAACATATCAAATCACTATGGTTAATAATGTCCATAATGATTCAATAAGTGTGATCTTAATGGAGGTGGAATCTCTAGATTCAGTAGCTTAGTACGCTTTGATACCATATTGGCGCAATAATGGCGGAAGTACGCTGTCTAGGTTGGGGATATCTTCTGGCGTGATTTCGATTAAACCAAAACCATGCTCTTCATAGATTTTTCTCGTAGCTTCACGTTTATTTTCGGCGATTGGCGCAGAATCAGTTCCCCAGAACTGGATGTATACTTTGCCACTTGGTAGATAAAAATCGCTGATCACTTCTTTTGATATCGGAAGCGGACGCTCGTACGCATGGACCACTCCTGCCATATAAAGCCAGTTATCAATGATCAGCTCTCCCTTTGATCGAACATAATGCCCGTCTAAGCTTCGGTGCTTCGCCTCAAATTTCTGACGAAAACTGGAGAATGACACATCGGTCGAGTGGCTTTCAGCATCATGCCCTAGGAATTCAACAACAGACTGCTTTAAACGTTTATTGCGAACCAATGAGTCGTGCCATACCACGAATAAGTTTTGAGTCGCTTTGTCTTCTCTTTGTTCACCTCCGGCTTTTAAGCCTGTAGAGGTGACATGCCAACCGTCGTCTTCTTTTGTTATCCAGCCAAGCTCATTGAGCAATAAGTTGATTTTCTTTGCGCTGAGTTGAAAGGCACCGCCGAGCTGAGTGGCGGTCAATGTGTTTCCTGAGAATGAATCCAAATCGATAAGCAGTTTCTCTGGCCAGACAATAAAGACACCGAACTTCTTATGTTCGACATATTCCCCACCAAAGCTTTCTCCTCGTTCTGTAAGAACCCAGCGCTCTTGTGAGCGCACGATATAACCCGCTGTTTTTAGATCGCTAAATAAAGCTTTAGCTTCTATGCCTTTTTGTTTAGCGAGTGCGGATGTGGAAATTTTGTCTGACATAGTCTTTTCTCAAATAGCGGAGTGATCAGCTGATGGGTGTTGGAGATATATATGATGCGATAGCGTTGGTAAATACCATATCACATCTATCAATGCTAACTGCAGTTCAGTGGTCTATGTTTTTAGTAGAGCGTTAGGTCTCGTTTTGTATGTTTAGCAAAATGTAGCTCAACCTGTAATTAAATTACAGGTATCGCGATTTTGCTCATCTGGGTGCATATTTTATATACGTGACACGATGTTCTTTTATACGGGTTATATAGATCTTAGATGCTATATTTTATTAAATG
>NZ_JBFRTQ010000131.1:0-8863 GCF_041474195.1 Vibrio sp. 10N.222.52.C3
AATATGAATCTAACTATTCCTACGTGTGGTTCTTTATTGATTGATAATTACTCTTGTCAATGATTGCATAAATATTAACTAACACTAAATTAGAAAAATTCTGTAAATGATTATGCTATAGGTTAAAGATAAAAAAGTGGCATGTTAGGTTTTTTGAATTTTGTAAATGCTAATTTTCTTGTATTGAACAACCTTCTTTCTTTGGATGGTTGTTGGTCGTTTGATTTTCAATTATTGATAGTTTTGATTTTATAAATGAATTTTATTTGTAATTATTCGTAATGCATTTTCTTGTAGATATATCGTTTTTTTTGCTAGTTATAATGTCGTAAATGGCGGGTGTGACCGTCTCCTTATTGTAAAAGACATAATACTTGCTATCTTGCGCATCTAGTTAATATATGGATGAACTCAGAGGGAAGCATGCGAAACCTAAGTCAAATCGGTCTAATATCCACAATGTGTCTTTTTTCGTCCATCGCAATCGCGAAGGGTGAAAGATATGGTGGTTCAGTAAATATGCTGAGCATAGACACTATAGAATATGAAGAAGGACCGAGTGGCCAAGTAGATGCTCTGCGTTACGGGTTCGTCCATACACGTCCAATTGATGAAAGTAACAACCGATGGCGTTGGTGGCTAGGTTTTAATTATTTGGCTGAAGACGACATCGAAGCTCCAAAGAATGGCGTTTATAACGAGGTAACCAATTACGAATTTCGTATTGTGCCTCAGTATGCTTTAGGTAGCTGGTCGGTGTTCACACCTTATATAGGTGCAGGCTTGTCTTTAGGTTACTCGCAATACTCAAACCGTTGGAAAGTTGACGACCAAGGCTTTCGTTCCGGCGAACAACTTGAAGATATCGATCAATTTGAAGCTGGCGCTGTTGTGACTTTTGGTAGTGTGATCAAGTTAGGAAGTAACCCAGACGCTCATTTACAAATAATCCCGCAAGCTTCATACATCTTACCTTTTTATAACGAAGGTCTAGGTGGTGTCGAGTTTAGTGTTTCTCTTCTGTTTTAAAGGCTATTCATGCGTATAAATCAATTGGTTTTGGTGATCTCGAAGTGCCCTGAAGAATATGTTGGAGCTAAAAGTATCGAGATGCCTGAAGAAGGTGGATCTCTAGGGCGAGAAGCAGGTTGTACAGTGACTTTAACGGATCACAACCGATTCATATCTGGTACGCACTGTCTATTGAGTATATATGGAGACACTTATTACATTAGTGATGTGAGTACAAATGGCACATTGGTTAATGGTAATAAGATCCTTAAGAATCAGCCAGTCTCATTATGTGACGGCGATAGAGTGTCTTTGGGACAATATGAAGTGAGTATTTCTCTTGAGTTGGTAACGACTTCATACGACATAGCTTCTGAAATAGCACCAGAAAGAGATTCAACAGACCCTTTAATGAACTTGGAAGAGTCCGTTGTTGAAGAAGAGACAGAGGCAGGCACGCTAGAAGATCTCTTTATGGAAACGAAACCTGATGGTGTTGAGACCCATGATCCCGTCGAACACTTAAAATTCTCAATGCAAAGAGATGATGACTACCTTGTTAGAGACGAAAGCAACGATAAAAGCCTTACGAAGTCATCGACAGAACATCAAAGGCAAGTCGTTGATGACAGTCTGAGTATCCATTCTGAGTTTGACCTTCCTAGTTTGATTCCTGAAGATTGGATGGGGATGGAAGAAGAACAGCAGGCGAACCTGAAAGCTAAAGATGTCGCCGATGATCAAGCTAAGATATCGAACCGTTTAAAACCAGCAAGCGTTGAAGGTTCAGATCTTAAGTCAGATACACCTAACGGCAGTTCAGGGACTCTCAAAAATAAACTACCAGAAGTGCCACCTGTCACTATTATACCTCATTCTACAAACATACAGAGCCATAAGTGGGAAGAGGTGACACAAGAATTTGTCTCTCATACCGAACCCCAAGAGCAGCCTGTTGAAAGTGAGAGTAGAACTCAGAATAATATCGCATTGAGTGAAACTTCTTACGAACATGAAAATGTAACACATGCATTCTTTGAAGGACTGGGTGTTGACTTAGAGTCTGACACGAAATATGACGCTCTATTTTTTAAACAAATGGGCGCTTGTTTACGATTGTGTATCGATAATTTGTACAAAGATTTACAGAGTGTTGAAGAGCTTACTGACGAAAGTTCATTTGCCCACAATGATCTTAGCCTAACTACATTGATGTTAACGCTAAATAGTCAAAATCTATTGGCTCCAAATGAGCTAATTGAACAGATACTGGATGAACTTAGCGAGCACGATACCTTATATGCGAAGGCAATTAACGATTTGGTATTGGAGCAACTAAAAGCGAATGATCCTCAGCAGTTTGCAAACACTTTAAGCCAAGAGACACGCTTCCTTAGTAAGTCAAAGTTGTGGAAAAAGTACAGTGAACATTATGAGCAAAGTACTAGACAATTCAATGAGTCAACTTTTAAAGCGTTGATGAAAGACAGATACAATAAGGTTGCAAAAGCTGATCATGCGTAAACTTATAATCCCCATTACCTTGTTTCTATTATCAGGTTGCTCTATGTGGGAGCAATTTAAAGAATCATCTGGAATTACACCAGAAACATCTTCAATTGAACTCGTGATAGAAGCGTCAGAACTTCTCAATGTACGAGAGCAGGGACAATCTTCGCCGGTCATTCTGAGAGTTCATGAACTCACTTCACCTGTTTTATTTCGTAGTTTGGATTTCTTTGCTCTATTCGAAAATGATAAAGCGTCCTTAGGTGATGAGTATATTAAACGATATGAATACCAACTGCAGCCGGGCGATGAGCTACATGAGATTTTAGAGTTAGATCCAACGACGCGTGCATTAGGTTTTTCTGTGGCATTCAGAGATATTGATGGCTCGTCTTGGCGGAAGGTTGAAGTGATCGAAGAAAAAAGTGAGTACTTTCTGAGATTAAAAGTAGAGGGTAGTGAATTATCTTCGAACAATACTCGCGGTATTGAACAGACGTATTTTTAAGGAACTGACGAATGTCTTTATATAACCCAGTTGTTTGGCAAGATGGTATGTTCATGAAGCCTCAACACTTTCAGCAACTCGATAGGTCTCAAGGCAAGTTATCTAACATGCTTAGCTCTAATAGCTCTCCCTTACACTGGGGAGTGAAAAAAATTGAGATTAACACTGAGCTACTGGCACTTGGCAAAATCGGGATCACACGAGCAGAAGGTATCTTACAAGACCGTACTCCATTTGATTTACCGCTTCTTGCTGAGCTTCCAGAAGTAAGAGATGTTGACCCTTCTATTGCGGATAAAGTGGTGTATTTATGCTGTCCACTGCCATCAGAACGATCTGAACTCTTTGGCGGAAATGGAGACGGTGCTCGCTATAACATGGAAACCCAAGAAGCCGTAGATGCATGTTATGAATCAGAAGATATGGCAAGTATTGTGGTGGGTAAGCTTAACTTTTTCTTAATGTACGATCATGAAGATAAGAGCGCATATACATCAATTCCCATTTTGAAAATTTCGGAAGTGAAGCCAGACGGAAGCATCATTCTGGATGACAACTATATTCCGACGTGCATTGATATTCACGCATCTACAGTTTTGAGCAAGTTCGCGACGGAATTCGCGTCAATGCTTAAACACAGAGCCGAATCGATTGTTCAGCGTTTAGGTGTGGTTGACCAGCAGGGCGTATCGTCTGTTGCTGATTTTATGTTGTTACAAGCCTTGAATCGTTATGAGCCGTTGTTCTGGCATTTTGCAAGTGTGGAAGGCGTTCACCCAGAGTCATTTTATCGGATCCTGTTACAAGCGGAAGGTGAATTATCTACACTGTGTTCCGCATCTCGCAGACCACAAGAGTTTACAAAATACAACCATAGCCAACTGACCGATTGTTTATCTCGTACGCTTGATAGCGCGAAAATGACATTAAGTGTTATGTCAGAACAACGTGCAATACCTTTAACATTGAGAGAGCAAAGCTACGGAATTCGAACTGCAGCAATTCCAGACAGTAAAATTGTCGAATCTACGACGTTTATTCTTGCTGTTAAAGCAGACGTACCACTTGATATTCTGCATACGCAGTTCGTAAGCCAAACCAAGATTGGTTCGATCGACAATATTCGCGATTTGATCAACTTACAATTGCCTGGTATTGAAATGAAACCAATGCCAGTGGTACCTAGAGCGTTGCCTTATCATGCTGGCTATACTTATTTTGAGCTCGATAAAGCGAGTGACGAATGGAATGCATTGAATAACACGGCAGCAATCGCTGTACATATTGCTGGCGACTTCGCGAACTTATCACTACAGCTTTGGGCTGTACGTTTATGAGTTACGCCGAAAACGATGTCACCGTAGTACTATTTCAACCAGAACCAGGCAAACCAATGGAGGTTATGCCTGCACCTGATTTATCTAGAAATATTGCGGTAAGAGACTTAAACGTGGAGAGCATGGGTGTTAACCCGTTGGTCGATCAGTTTACCTGGTTAATAGCCAGTCTCTCATGTATGTCTTCGATTCCTTGGTTGGACGATCCTGGCCCTTTTAGAGAACAAGTTGCTCGAGAAATTCGCAAAGGTGAACGAAAGCTCAATGAAATGGAGTTGGATCGGGCATCAATATTGGTCATACGCTATTGCTTATGTGCTGCAATAGATGAATCTGTGTGTAGGCAAGAGTGGGGGGCAAACAGCCATTGGAGTACCAATAGCTTATTGTCGGAGTTCCATAACGAGACATCTGGCGGCGATAAGTTTTTTACTATTTTAGAGCGCTTGAAAGCTGATCCACGAAAATATAGACACGTTATCGAATTCCTTTATTTATTGCTTCAACTTGGGTTCAAAGGTAAATACGGCCGAGAAGAGCGTGGTAACGAAAAGCTTTCAGAGATAGGAAATACTATCTATCGCTTAGTTAGAGACGAGCGTTTAGCTGAGCAGGAAAAAGTAACGTTAGTTAACTTAAAGGCGAAGTACTTAAAAAAACCGCTCAAACGGGTTATTTCCCCTAAGTTAATTCTTGGCGTCAGTACTGTCATCTTTGGCGTTATGTATGCCGCGACTTACTTGGTCATTGACCTAAAATTTCAGCAGTTACTGGATGTTTATCAATAGCATTAGATTTAATTGTGAGATCTTCTGTCCGTTTTTAAAAATAGAATCGAAGTAACAGTCTCATCCTTCATTTTCACTACGTACTTAGAGAGATTGCAGCAAGCAATCTCTCTTATCATACATCTATTGGAATTTAATTGGATTTACTATGGGCGTAACAGTTTGTGCTAATGGACTCAGCGTAGTTCATCAAGGCTCAGGAGGAGAAGCGAACGCAACACTTCCTGATGTTTGTTTAACAACAGTCGGCAAACCTGTTGTTCCTATCCCTTATGGTAACAATGCAAAGTCCGCCGATTTAGCGGGAGGCACCACTACCGTCTCTATGGATGGCGGCAACAGCATTGCAATTAAAGGCAGTAAATTCAGCGCCAGTACTGGCGATGCAGGTGGTGATAAAAAGGGCGTAGCTTCTGGCACTATTGAAGCCGAGGCCGAATTCATATCAGCTTCTCCTACCGTTAAGTTCGAAGGTGTCGGTGTATGCCGCCTTTCTGATCAAATGACCATGAATAAAGCCAACACTATGTGTTTAGGCGGTGCTCAAAACCCTTCGGTTTCTGTGACAGAAGAGCAAGAAGGGACGTATACGGTAGACCTGTTTCTTTCTTATTCTGATGGAGAACCTGTTCAAGGGGCTACATATAAACTGATTGATCAAACCGGCGCTTCCTTTGAAGGTACATTAGATAATGTAGGCAAAGCTTCGGTGAGTGGGGTTGCACCTGGTGAATTTAACATTGACTATGGTGAAGATAGTCGCGAATTCATGCCAAACATCCCAACTAAAACCAACCCTAATTTCAACCCAAATGCGAATGCCCAATTAATTATTGAAGAAGCCAAACGAGGTGAGGTTGGTTTCTGGGAAAATTCTTGGAAGAGAATGTCTGGCGCTGCCAGCTGGATCTGGGGGGTAATTTTAGGTGACTTTAATGATGATGCATCGGTAGAGCAAATCATTGCAAACACAGCGCTGACAATGATCCCCGTCGTAGACCAAGCAGCAGATGTACGAGACCTTTCAGCAAATATCATGACACTATTAAGTGAAGAAGAACGAGATAAGCCAGAAAATTGGTTGGCACTCTCTTTGACTTTGATCGGTTGTGTCCCAACGTTTGGTAGTGCAGTTAAAGGTACATGTAAAGTTGCTTTGAAAGGTGGTAAGGGTACATCGAAAGACACTTTACTCGCGGTACTTCGGGGGATGGGCAAAGGTGATCCAGAAAAGTTCTTGCGTACATTAAAATGGGTTGATTACGCCAAGCAGGCGAGGAATATTGTATCGGATGTTCTAAAACCTTGTATTGAAGTGGCGAGTGAGCTTGCTTCTTACGCTAATCGCATGGGAGCTGATGAACTAGCAGAGTACTTCTTAAAGTTAGCCGACGAAGTGAAAACAATCGATAAAATGGTGCCAGATAAACTAAAAGAAGCGATGGGTGAGTTTGACCAGTTATTCGCTCGAATTTTGGGTAAAGGCGAGCGAGCTTATCCTGCAAAAGTTAAGCACAACACTGGTAAATCTGCTCAGTCAGGGAAGAGTGCGGATAAAACTAATGAGGAAAAAGACAAAAAAGAAGTTAAGTGTAAGGTCTGCTGCAGAATTGCTGGTAAAAAGAAAGGTCAATGTCAAGAAGCATTAAAGATGTGAGGTCTATATGGGTATACAAACAGATAAAGGACGTTGGTCCCGTTCGAGCCTAAAAACAAAGAAAATTAGTTCAGTTAGAGATAAACACCCTTTAAACTTTCAAGCATACTCGGTAGCGGCTCACCACTTGATTTCTTGTGAAGTAGCGAAGAAATTATCGAGCGTTCGAAAGAAGCAAATCGTGTACAAAGGTTATGATATAAACTACCTGTTTAACTTAACTTTCTTACCTACAATCGACCAGGTTTCATGCCAATATAGGGTACCTCTACACAAATCAGGACACACGGATCAACGTTTAGAAGAGTACTATCAGGCAGAAACGGGTACTAGCATTGTGCAAGATCTTTCATCTTTGGAGGCCAATGTTGCTAATGAAACGAATTCGTTTAAATCTGAATTATTAGAAGGGGACTTGTCGTTGATTACAAGTCTATCTGGGTATCATAAAGTCGTAGCTTCTATGCTTGCAAAAAAACTAAAAAGTGTAGATTGCGATACTAATGCTCAAGAGTACGTAGATACTCTAGATGAACTATCCCTTGATATTGCAGACTTAATCGGAAATCATAAACTTCACTTGATAGCCCGAGGAAGACACCTCAGTAATACAGGCACCGGATGTCATTTTTGTAGGAACTCCGGTGGTGATCGAAACCATTACGATTTGAGTGATGTTAGTTACAGAAGACCGGTACCGACTAAAGAAAAGGTAAAGGCATTTTGCTATGAAGGCAGTTCGTTGAAGACGATAGGAGAACAACAGTAAGCTATGAAATTCTCAATAATTAGTGAAAACTTTCAAGTTTCTAGTACGAGCTTTACATGTATCGATAATAGAGAGCCACTATATAGTAAATCCGAATATGAACCTACGAGCTCGAAATCACCAATAGTGTGGGAAGCACTGGACGGTTCGACTAAGCAAGTTGGAAATATAGCCGATAATGGGGATCTTTGTGTTACCAAGGAGTTTGCTGAGATCGTGATGAGCTTTGACCCTTATGGTATAGAGTGCTACCCAGCGACACTAAAATTAAGTGATGGCTCGTTGACTGATAGATATTTACTTGCTCTTAACAATGTTATTGATGTTATTGACGATGTTAAGTCTCGAACTAGAAAATCTCCTAAGAGAAACAAAATCCTTGTTATGGAGTTGTATTTGTCAAAAGATAAGCTAGTACAAATACCTTTCCAAAAACGTATTTTGTTTAGGGTGCAAGGCGCTGATACTGCGACAGTGTTTTGTGAGGAAATTTACGATCTAGTAGCTAAAGATGACCGTTATTCTGATTTGAGGATGTTTAAGCTAGATTGCAATCAAGAAGTACCGAAATATTGAGGCGATAATGAAAAATCAATATAGTGTTTTATCAAAGCAAAACTTAACAGAGTTTCCATTTCAACAAACTCCAAAGCCAATTGTACCTGTCGAACCAGACTTATTACTGGAAATGACTTTTTCACCAAAGCTTTTTGTTATTGGCGATATCGCTTCAAAAGTAGAACAATTGGTTGTGCACGGTGTGGAATGGTTAGATGCTCGTGTCGATTGCTCCCCAAGCCAACCATCTGATGATCAAATTAAGGTGTATGAAGACTATCGGATGCCTTACATTCACCAAACTTACAAATTGACCAATCAAGAAAAGCAATTTGGTAAGTTAAATTGGATCGATGCTGAAAATACTGAGTTTGATTTTTCTAAGTTAGAGAGCATTCCACTAGAAGAAAGGCTGATCTTCAAATTAGAAGAAGATTATGGCTTGGTTTTTATTCACCAAAGCGTGATTGATTTACTTAAGCAACATGTTAAAGATGTTTGGGTTAGAGACGTTTAAATAAATCGCTGTCAGGCGCTTTTTTATTTTCAGGCCTAAACCACCTACTTCAGTAGGTGGTTATCATTCAGTTTGGTTTTGCCTGTAGTTCTACCCATGTTAAATGCTCCCTTGATTTTTAGCGAAGTCAAAGAGGACAAATAACATGAGCAGATATAATCAAGCTTCCCACGTATTTTGGAGATGTCAATAGGCTTTGTTTCCTAAAT
>NZ_JBFRTQ010000132.1:0-13569 GCF_041474195.1 Vibrio sp. 10N.222.52.C3
CTTAAGATCCTGTCTATGAGTACGTGTTAGCCCTTATGTGTAGTGGTTAACCAGCGGTTTCAAGAACTCGTCAATTCGCCCCTCAACTCGCGCTATCTCTTTCTCTAAAATGGTTGTTTTCTCTTCTGTTGTCAGTTCTTCAAGCTGGTATCGTTCATTTTGCTTTTCCGAATTCGATTCGATCTTTTCATCTTCGTTATCTGTGTTTTCAGTTTTGATTGGCTTAGGTTTTACATCGCTTACTTCGTTGCCCGTAATACTCATTGCAACACTACACCGCCGAAGCAAGATATTGATGTAGCTGAGATTAACACGTGGCATAAAAGGAAAGGTTGGAGCCATATGGGGGATCACTTTGTTATTATTCGCAATGAGGAGGTCGAACTTGGTAAGCCGTTGTCGCAAACTGACTCGCATTTGAAAAGACTCAGAGCAGATGGAGGGGCGGCAAGTGATAGTTAAGCAAGAGATAAATAGCTACGTTAGGCTGAGAATAATATGACAAGATGCTTCGCTCCTCAGTTTTGGAACAACGAAATGACGGCATGTGAAAGATACTATTAGGGATTGGGTTTGGGTGAACGAGATGCGAAGTGCTAAGAAAGAGAGATAACGCTGAGTTCCACAACGCCCCCCTCTGTATTCTCCTATCCTTTCTCGCTATACTCCTCGCCTATAGTTTTTCGCCCAATAACGAATAAGAGTTCAAGACATGCAAGAGTTAGTTCCATTTGTTCAAGAGAATATGATTTTAGCCATCGTATGGATCGGCTTGGTTGTTGCCATCATTGCGAACGTAATCAAAACATCAAATGCAGCGTACAAAGAGATCACGGCAGCGCAAACCACACACATGATTAACCGTGAAAACGGTGTTGTGGTTGATATTCGTACTAAAGATGAGTTCAAAAAGGGCCATATTACGGACGCAGTTCACATTTTGCCGTCAGATATCAAAGCAAATAGTTTTGGTAGCCTTGAAAGCCACAAAGCAGACCCAATCATCGTAGTATGCAAGACGGGTCAAACCGCTCAAGAAAGCGCGAACTTGCTGGTTAAAGCAGGGTTCGAAAACGTAAGCGTGCTGAAAAGCGGCTTAGTGGCTTGGAGCGAAGCTAACCTTCCTTTGGTTAAAGGTAAGAAATAAGCTGACCGAGTAAAACGATATTACTTTAGGGCTTTGTTCGACTGATATGATGAACAGAGCCTAATTTAAATTTTTAAGGACAAGAAAATGGCTGAAGCAGCACAACAAGACGCACAACAAAACTTCGCAATCCAACGTATCTTCCTAAAAGACGTATCTTTCGAAGCGCCAAACTCTCCAGACATGTTTCAGAAAGAGTGGAACCCAGATGTAAAACTGGACCTAGACACTCAAAGCCGTGAACTTGGCGAAGGCGTTTACGAAGTAATCCTACGTCTAACTGTTACAGTTAAGAACGCAGAAGACACTGCATTCCTTTGTGAAGTTCAACAAGGCGGTATCTTCTCTGCAAGCGAAATGGAAGCTGGTCAACTGGCTCATTGCCTAGGCGCATTCTGCCCGAACATCCTGTTCCCATACGCTCGTGAAACGATTTCTAGCCTAGTGGTTAAAGGTACGTTCCCACAACTGAACCTAGCACCTGTAAACTTCGATGCTTTGTTCATGAACTACCTACAGAACCAAGCTCAGCAAGCTGAAGGCGAACAGGCTTAAGTCTCACAGTAGAACTTAACTCTAACGAACGCTTAAATAGCTTATGTTATAAGAAGCTTAGCTTTTAAATGCACATCGCAGCTTCTGCGATGTGCATTTTTTATTTACACTGTATTTTGATAGAGAGCTTTTTCTTCTTTATTTAGAATAACATCTCAAGAACTCTTCGATTTCCCTCATTATTTTTAGGTGGAAGCATGACAGAAACAACTCGCGCGACAGCCGCTTGCGGTCAAGACAGCGCTTACGGTAAAGACATTGCGATGACAGTGATTGGCGCAGGTTCTTATGGGACATCTTTAGCGATATCTCTAGCGCGTAACGGTGCCAATGTTGTTCTTTGGGGACATGACCCTGTTCATATGAATCGCCTTGAATCAGAGCGTGCGAACAATGAGTTTCTACCAAATATAGAATTCCCAGAAAGTCTGATCATTGAATCTGACTTAGAAAAAGCCGTGACTTCAAGCCGAGACCTTTTGCTTGTCGTCCCAAGCCACGTATTCGGCGTTGTGCTTAACAGCGTTAAACCTTACTTAGCCTCAGACTCTCGCATCTGTTGGGCGACCAAAGGCTTAGAGCCAGAAACAGGCCGCCTGCTTAAAGATGTCGCGCACGATGTGCTGGGTGATGGTTACTCGTTAGCGGTTCTATCCGGGCCGACCTTCGCCAAAGAGTTAGCGATGGGCATGCCAACAGCTATCTCTGTCGCGTCACCAGATGAAGTTTTCCTAAAAGAGCTTCAAGAAAAAATTCACTGCGGCAAAACATTCCGCGTGTACGCAAACTCAGATTTCATTGGTATGCAGCTTGGCGGCGCAGTGAAGAACGTTATCGCAATTGGCGCAGGCATGTCGGATGGTATTGGCTTTGGTGCTAATGCTCGTACCGCACTTATCACGCGCGGCTTAGCTGAAATGAGCCGCTTAGGTGCAGCACTGGGTGCGCAGCCAGAAACCTTCATGGGCATGGCAGGGTTGGGTGACCTAGTGCTAACCTGTACTGATAACCAATCGCGTAACCGTCGTTTTGGTTTGGCGCTTGGCGCAGGCAAAGATGTGGATACCGCACAAGAAGAAATTGGCCAAGTCGTTGAAGGTTATCGCAACACCAAAGAAGTTTGGTTATTATCAGAACGTATGGGCGTCGAGATGCCAATCGTTGAACAAATTTATCAAGTGTTGTATCAAGGGAAAGATGCCCACTTAGCAGCACAAGATCTACTTGCACGAGACAAGAAGTCAGAGCGATAACATCGCGTATTCAGTCGTGGGATAAAATAGATAAGATGGATGGTAAAATGAAACACTGTGAACAACAAAAAGTTTGGCAATGCATTGTGAAGGAAGCTCGACAGCAGTCGGAGCAAGAACCTATGCTTGCGAGTTTTTACCATGCCACTATTATCAACCACGAAAGCTTAGGCGCTGCGCTTAGCTACATCCTTGCTAACAAGCTAAAGACGGCTTCAATGCCCGCAATGGCGGTTCGTGAAGTGGTTGAACAAGCATTTAAGCAGGACCAATCGATCATTGATGCGGCTGCTTGTGATATTTGCGCGACGGTAAATCGAGACCCTGCGGTCGAGATGTACTCGATGCCTCTGCTTTATCTAAAAGGCTACCACGCTCTTCAAGGTTACCGAGTGGCTAACTGGTTGTGGAAGCAAGGCCGTATTGCGCTTGCCACTTACCTACAGAACCAAATTTCGGTTGCTTGCCAAGTGGATATTCACCCGGCGGCTCGTATCGGTAAAGCGATCATGCTTGATCACGCGACAGGCATTGTGATTGGTGAAACAGCCGTCGTTGAAAATGATGTCTCTATCCTTCAAGACGTTACCTTAGGTGGTACGGGTAAAGAAGGTGGCGATCGTCACCCTAAGATCCGCGAAGGCGTGATGATTGGTGCAGGTGCTAAAATCCTCGGCAATATTGAAGTGGGTGAAGGCGCTAAGATTGGTTCTTGCTCTGTGGTGCTACAAGCCGTACCACCTCATACAACAGTCGCTGGTGTTCCTGCAAAGATTGTCGGAAAACCAAAAACAGACAAGCCATCTTTAGATATGGACCAAGGGTTCAATGGTCGCTCTCAGAACTTCATCCATGGTGATGGGATTTAAGAGCAAATTCGGGATTCGACGAATAACCGATAGCCGAGATGCGAAAAGACTCACAGCAAAAGACTCGCAGCAGCTGTTGATCATAAATAAGAGCAAAATGACGATAATGATGAAACAAATTCGAGCCATTAGCCGGACTCTTCTGATATCTGCCAGCCTTTGTGTTGCAATTTTGTCTACATCGTCATTTGCCGCCTCTCAGGGGGAACTGAAAGGCGTATCGAGTGAAATATCTCGCCAACAAAAAAACCTGTCCTCACAACAGAAAAAGCTCGATAGCCTGCAAGCAAGCCTCAAGAAACAAGAGCTTTCCATCGCTTCGCTTGAAAAATCGATTCTAGACAGTAAAAAGCAACTCAATACGGCTAATGCAAATATTGCTAACTTAGACACCAAGATTAAAGCGCTTACGGCTCAGAAAAAAGTCCATACCGATAAGTTAGAGCAACTGATTCAGACTTACTACATGACAAGTCGAGCCAAAGCGTCTTCTCACATCCTCAACACAGGTGTTGAAGAAGATCGTATTAGTCACTACTACCAACACCTTGCCAAAGCGCGATCTGCAACAATCAAAACGATTGAAGAGACGCAACTTGAATTAGAAGAGAGCCATAAGCAACGTCAACTTGAGCAAGAACAAATAGCAACGCTGTTAAAGCAACAAACCACCAAGCGCGATACGTTAGCCAAAACCCAAACCCAACGCAAGAAAACGGTTGGTAGCATCAAGAAAAACATCTCGGGTGACAAGAATTACTTAGCAGAGCTTCAGCGAAATGAAACCCGCCTCAAAGCTGAAATAGCAAAAGCGGAGAAAGCGGCTCGAGAACGACGTAATGCTGTCCCTATGGATGGCTTAGCCAAACGTAAAGGTAAACTACCTTGGCCAATTAAAGACAAAGTTCTGCATAGCTATGGCTCTAGTCAAACGGGTCAAGTTAACTGGAAAGGCATGGTGATCAATGCCAAGTACGGGCAGCAGGTAAAGTCGGTTTACTCAGGTACTGTGGTATTTGCCGAGTACTTACGTGGCTATGGTTTAGTGGTACTACTTGACCACGGTAAAGGTGATATGACGCTCTACGGCTTTAACCAAGCACTTTTAAAGAAAGAAGGTGACAAGGTTAAAGCGGGTGAAGCAATTGCACTTGCTGGTGATACTGGCGGCCAAACTCGTCCATCGTTGTACTTTGAGATTCGCAGAAACAGCCAAGCTCAGAACCCGAAGAGTTGGTTGGTTAGATAAAAGTAGATACGAGGAATAGGTACTAATAGTCTTGAGCAACCCCAAATAGTTGAGAGACCTTGAACTAGTCACTTGCAAAACTTCGTCATTCCAGAATTGAGGAACGAAATATCTGGAATCTCGCTCTTGCATTGTTAGCTTCGAGGGTAAAGAAAGATTCCCTATAACGCTCGTACCTCGCTGTAGGGAATGACGTCGCTATTTACAATGCATGATGAAGAAATCGATACGAATAACATGTTAAGCAAGAGCTTTAAAAAGCGAGTGCAGTAATCGTATTAATGAGTAACCACCGCTCTTCGAATCTGGGTTACTCACATCTTCACTTTTACTTGCTGTTCAACGCCCTTACACCATCTTCCAACAATGTCAGCTGCTCAAAACCTTGAGCAGTCGCAATTGGTTTAACGGTCGCGATCATCTGCAACATTCCTTGATGTACCACTTGCTCAGTAATTTGCGCTTTTGGAGACATCGCAGACTGATAAGCTAACCAACCTGATGCGATCAAGTGAAGAGAAGTGACCATAGACTTCATTTCCGTATCCGTTGCTTTGAGCAAGTTCAACTCAACGAAGGCTCTCATGATATCGACAAGGTTGGTTTGCAATCTTTCTTGCACGGCCATGTAATCAAGGTGAAGTTGCTCATCACGTGACAATATTTCAGGTAGGTTCGCATAGAAGAATCGGTACTTCCACATCAACGTGAAGATAGAATCTAAGTAGCGCTTTAGTAGCGTCAGGCTTTCTTGCTGGCCTTGAATCGGTGTGAATCTTTCAAGCAACTCTGTTGAATAGAGCGTAAAGATGTCACGTACAACTTCTTGTTTGTTACGGAAGTGGTAGTAGAGGTTACCAGGGCTAATCTCGATATGCTCAGCAATATGATTGGTCGTAATACTACGCTCACCGTGCTCATTAAAAAGCTCTAGAGCAGCGTAAACAATCTTGTCACGTGTTTTCATTAGTTATTAGTATCCCTATCCGTTTAGTGGTTCAGTATATCGCCACTAAGCGGATAGATCGAGCTGATAACATCTGGTCGAATTAGCAAACGCTAAAATTCACCTTCAATCAATAATACCTTTGATCAATCACTGCCAAACAGGTCTCGCGTGTACACCTTATCTGCAACGTCTGATATTTCATCGACCATTCTGTTGGATACAATCACATCTGATACGGCTTTAAACTCTTCTAGGTCAGAATAAACCTTCGAGTTAAAGAAATGCTCTTCTTCCAACACAGGTTCGAACACGACCACTTCTATACCTTTAGCTTTCAAACGCTTCATGATGCCTTGAATCGACGACGCACGGAAGTTGTCCGAGCCGGCCTTCATGATCAAGCGATAAATACCTACAATTTTAGGCGAGCGCTTAATAATGGACTCCGCAATAAAGTCTTTACGAGTGCGGTTAGCGTCAACAATAGCGCCCACAATGTTGTTTGGTACATCTTGGTAATTCGCCAACAACTGCTTGGTGTCTTTCGGTAAGCAGTAACCACCGTAACCAAATGAAGGGTTGTTGTAATGGTTGCCAATTCGAGGATCTAAGCCCACACCTTCGATGATCTGACGAGAATCCAAACCGTGCGCTTCGGCGTAAGAATCGAGCTCATTGAAATAAGAAACACGCATCGCTAGGTAGGTATTCGAAAAGAGCTTTACTGCTTCCGCTTCTGTAGAGTGAGTAAACAGTACGTCGATATTCTCTTTTTCTGCGCCTTCAACCAGCAGATTCGCAAACACTTTCGCTCGTTCAGAGCACTCACCAACGATAATACGTGATGGGTGTAGGTTATCGTACAGGGCTTTGCCTTCGCGTAAAAACTCAGGTGAGAACATAACGTTTACACAGTTCAGTTCTTGCTTAACGCGCTCAGTATAACCAACAGGCACCGTTGATTTGATCACCATGACGGCATTGGGATTGATATCCATGACGTCTTTAATGACCGATTCCACAGAGCTGGTATCAAAATAATTATTTTTTGGATCATAATCAGTTGGAGTAGCAATGATGACAAACTCAGCATCTTTGTAAGCCGCTTTATCTGTTGTCGCCCTGAAATTCAGCACCTTATTTGATAGAAAGTGCTCAATCTCATTATCTACAATTGGAGATTGCTTTTTATTAAGCATAGCTACTTTGTCTTCAACAATATCAACCGCTACCACTTCATGGTTTTGTGCCAACAACATCGCATTGGATAAACCTACATAACCGGTACCCGCAACTGCAATTTTCATGATAATACCTATAATTTCGAGTGCTTACTGCGCACTGACTTAAGACTAATTTGCTCATATCATACTCCGCTTAAGGAATTATTCCACTAGCCCGTCTTTGTCATTCCTTGCTATACTCACGGTAGTTTTATATTCAAAAGAGTAGGAAAAATATGATTATCGTAACGGGTGGCGCTGGCATGATCGGCAGCAATATTGTGAAAGCACTCAATGACGCAGGCCACAACGATATTCTAGTTGTCGACAACCTCAAGAACGGTAAAAAGTTCAAGAACCTTGTAGACCTAGACATCACTGACTACATGGATCGCGACGACTTCCTAACTCAAGTGATGGCTGGGGATGATTTCGGCCCTATTGAAGCTGTTTTCCATGAAGGTGCCTGCTCTGCGACCACTGAGTGGGATGGTAAATACATGATGCTTAACAACTATGAGTACTCAAAAGAGCTACTTCATTACTGTGTTGAGCGTGAAATCCCTTTCTTATATGCCTCTTCTGCTGCCACTTATGGCGAAACCGATACTTTTATCGAGGAGAGAGAATACGAAGGTGCATTAAATGTCTACGGCTATTCAAAACAACAATTTGATAACTATGTTCGTCGCTTAACAGCAGATGCTGTAGCGCATAATGAGACGTTACCTCAAATTACTGGTTTCCGTTACTTCAATGTTTACGGTCCACGCGAAGATCACAAAGGCAGCATGGCCTCTGTTGCTTTCCACCTAAACAATCAAATGAACGCCGGTGAGAACCCTAAGCTGTTCGCAGGTAGCGAAACGTTCCAACGTGATTTTGTGTATGTCGGTGATGTTGCCGCAGTAAACCTGTGGTTCTTAGAGAACGGTGTTTCTGGCATCTTTAACTTAGGCACCGGCAATGCTGAGTCTTTTGACGAAGTTGCCAAAGCGGTAATTAAGCACCACGGTAAAGGTGAAATCGAAACGATTCCTTTCCCTGAGCATTTAAAAGGCGCTTACCAAGAGTTTACTCAAGCTGATCTTACGAAACTTCGAGCAGCAGGCTGTGATGTGGTATTTAAAACTGTAGCGCAAGGCGTTGCGGAGTATATGGCACTTCAAAACAAATAAGCATTAATGTTCAATATTCAATGTAACTTTAATGCTTAATGCTCGATATAACTTTGATACTCAATAATAACAGCGGTTCAGACAATGAACTGCTGTAGTAGTGATTATGACCCAAAGAAACGATTTTGATCCAAAAGCTTATAATCCAACATTCAACCGAAGCTTCCTAACGCCTAAATTTTGGGGAACTTGGTTAGGGGTTATTGCTGGCCTCCCTCTTGCAATATTACCTCTCAAAGCTCAAAAATGGCTTGCTAAAACCATTGCAGCTAAACTCGCAAAATCTCAAACTGGGCCTGCGCACCGCAGCCGTGTTAACTTTGAACTCTGCTTCCCAGAGAAGACATTCGAAGAGCGTGAAGCCCTGATTGAAAAAACACTGTTTACTGCATCACTATTTTTCATCCGCTTTGGTTTATTGAGTTTGAAACCCGCTTCCTGGCTAAAGAAGCGCTGCCAGATTAAAGGCTTAGATATATTACAAGGCCACATTGACGCTAATGATAATGTCATATTGATGGTACCTCACTCCTGGGCGATTGATGTACCAGCCATTCTTCTTGCGTCTATGGATATGCCAGTATCTGCCATGGCAAAGAAACAAAAAAATGATGTTACTGATTGGCTTATGCACAAACAACGTGTTCAACACGGTGGCCGTGTATATGAACGTTCTGGTGGAATAAAACCATTTTTGAAATCAATTCGAGATGGCTATATCGGATACTACCTGCCAGACCAAGACCATGGCCCAGAACATAGTGTTTTTGTCGATTTTTTCGCGACAAGAAAAGCGACGCTGCCAGGCTTGGGGAAAATAGCGAAGCTATCTCGGGCAAAAGTCCTGCCATTGTTTGCATCAATGAATACCGAAGACGGCTCTTTTAATATCGAGATATTACCGGCTTTTGAACTCGATAAAGGCGAAGAGCAAGACGCAAGAACGTGTAATCAAGCGATCGAATATTTCGTTGGAGACAAGCCTGAACAGTACATGTGGATACTTCAGCTTCTGCACTCTCAAGAAGATGGCAATAATTACTACAACCTCTTCAAACCAAGATACAAAACAGACTGGCGCATAAAGTAATGAAAAAGATCCTAATTATTGGTCCTTCATGGGTTGGCGACATGGTTATGTCTCAATCACTCTATATTGTATTGAAGAAGCTTCACCCTGAAAGCCAAATAGATGTGATTGCTCCTGGATGGTGCAAACCAATCCTTGAACGTATGCCAGAAATACACCAAGCAATCGAGATGCCTATTGGCCATGGCGCATTTAATTTATTGGGTCGTCGAGAGATAGGTAAATCTTTGCGCGCAAACCAATATGACCACGCCTATATTTTACCGAAGTCTGCTAAGTCTGCCCTTATTCCTTGGTTTGCCAACATCCCACTGCGCACAGGTTGGAAAGGTGAGATGCGCTATGGCCTATTAAACGACCTGCGCCCAAATATGAAGTCATTTCAATTCATGGTTGAACGCTATGTTGCCCTAGCCTACACCGAAAAAGAGATGATTGACTCTTCATCATTGGGTGGCCTAGATACTCTTCCTCGCCCTCAATTATTCATTAATGAAACGGAACAAACAGCAACCATTGCCAAGTTTAACCTAGAGAATGACAGCTCAATTATTGGCTTATGTCCAGGTGCTGAGTTCGGCCCAGCCAAAAAATGGCCGGAAGAGCACTACGCAGAGGTTGCTACCAACATGAGCCAAGCGGGCAAACAAATATGGCTATTTGGCTCTCAAAAAGACTTGGAAACTTGTAACAACATCAGAGCATTAGTACCTAAAGAGCTGCAACACCGTATTCATGTTTTAGCTGGCCAAACAAGCTTAATTGAAGCTGTTGATTTACTGGGTGCGTGCGACACCGTGGTTGCCAACGATTCCGGTTTAATGCACGTCGCTGCTGCAGTCGGTTGTAATGTCGTTGCGGTATATGGTTCAACATCACCTAAATACACCCCGCCGTTAGCTGAGAAAGTCGAAATCGTTCATACTGACATCGATTGCCGCCCTTGTTTCAAGCGCGAGTGTGAATTCAAGCACCTGAAATGCCTTACTGAGCTATCTCCTAAGCAAGTGCTCGGTAGCATTCAAAAACTGGAAGCCATTTCGGTCAGCGCATGCTAGTCCGCATCCTTTATACAGCTGTGCTAACACTAGCAGCACCAATCTTGCTGTTTGGCTTATATAAAAATAAACCCAATAAGCCTAAGTTTGGTGCTCGCTGGAAAGAGCATTTTGGTTTCACTCCAAAGTTAGTCAGTGACGTATCTCCCATCTGGATTCATGCGGTCTCTGTTGGTGAAAGCATTGCCGCTGTACCTCTGATTAAAGAGCTAAAGAAACAAGCCCCTAACCAACCCATTTTGGTCACCACAACTACAAGCACCGGGGCTGAGCAAATGAAAAAGCTCGGCGATCTTGTTGAACACCGTTACATGCCTATCGACTTTAGCTTTGCTGTAAAAGGTTTCCTAAAAGCGATAAAACCAACACAGATGCTGATTATCGAAACCGAGCTTTGGCCAAATACGCTTAACGTGGTCCATAACGCAAGAATTCCAATTACTGTCGTTAATGCTCGCCTATCACAGAAGTCATGTAACAACTATGCCAAGGTTCAACCGCTATTTAATTTGCTGCATCCCTGCCTAACCAAAATACTATGCCAAACTGAATCTGACGCTGCTCGTTTTGAGCATTTGGGAGTTGATAAAAACAAACTAGCGGTCACAGGATCGATTAAATTTGATATTCAAATTTCAGACGAAGTTAGAGAAAAAGGCAAAGCACTCAGGGCTGAGCTTGGTGAAAACCGTCCTGTATGGATAGCTGCCAGCACTCATAAGGGTGAAGATGAACAGGTGTTGGATGCCCATCAGAAGGTTCTAGAGGCACACCCAAATGCCCTTCTTATTATAGTTCCTCGCCACCCAGAGCGATTTGATAGTGTGTTTGAGCTTTGCCAAGCACAAGGCTTTGAAACCGTCCGCCGCACAAGTCAATCATCACAGTCCGAATCAACCCAAGTTTATCTTGGCGATACCATGGGTGAAATGTTGATACTAATTGGGGCTGCCGATATCTGCTTTATGGGCGGTAGCTTAGTTGGTGATAAAGTGGGTGGGCATAATGTGTTAGAGCCCGCAGCTCTGGGTGTTCCGATCATCAATGGCCCGAGCTACTTTAACTTTAAAGAGATTGTCGATAGGCTAGTCGAGCTTAACTCCGTAAAAGTTGTAACAACAGATCAGCTTAGTCCTACTATTACTAACATTTTCTGCCACCCTATTATTAGGGTACAGTATCAATTACCAACTGGTGCTGTTGGCTTAACTGTTGACTATATATTGAGTTGACTTAGATATTAAACATTCATCCCTCAGAGAACTATCATGAATTTTAACGACGTATATATAAGACTAAGAAGACGATTAATCAAGCGATATATTAAGATTACTCATTCAAAATCATCACGCTATAAAGCAGATTACTGGCCAGATATTAGTGTTACAGAAGATGGAACATTTTTCCGAAAAAAAAGAATCTCTCTGATACCGCTTTCTTCACTATCTAGTGATGATAATCCTATAAACATTATTGGTTCAGGCCCCAGTATTCAATCACTAGACTACACCAAGTTTACAGGTAAGAACGTATTTTTAAATGGTGCAGTAGTACTTGCTTACGAGCAGCAACTTGCTATTGATGCACTTGTTATTATGGATGCTAACTTTGTCTATAACCGCTTTGATTTACTTACTAAATTAGAGCAAAGAACTAATTTGATTTTAAGTCTTGGCGCATTATGCGCAATTGCTGAACGTGATTTTAACTTGATAACTCGTCACGACATTTCAGTTTTTCACCAAAAAAAGTTTTCACCAGAGTGCTCATTTAGTCATAATATAGATGAATATGTTGTCGATGGGGGTACTGTAATGGCTATCGCAATACAAATCTTTGCCCACACTACCCCCGACATTATCAATATTCTTGGGCTTGATATTTCTAATGCACATCAACCTCGATTTTATGAAGTAAAAGACAATCAACAAAAAAGTGGACTGCAAAAAGACTATGAAGAGAAAATTCTTCCTTTCATGACAGAGGTCAGTCAACAATTACAAGGTCGCGTCTTTAATTGCTCCCCGATATCTAAATTGCCGTACACAGTCATACCTTATAGTTCTGAATATGAAAAGGCTTAGCCATGTAAAGTGCATTTTTATTCTGTGTTTGTATTTATATCATTCCAAATAGCATCAACAAACTGAGTGATCATTTTCTGATCGCTAAATAACATTGATAACTGTTCCTCCCCAAACTTCTGCTTGAAATAGGCTAAATTGGATGGGCTTATAATCATAGGAATTGAACAGTTATCTACCCATTCAGACATGGATGATTTAATATCATCTTTGCTTGCATTCGGCCTGTTCAATATTTCTTCGAAGTCATTAATATCGGAAAAATTTATTATGTTGGGAGTGTCATTAAACCAAGTGTATCCCATCAAAATGGCCTTATTTCCTGAACAGGCAGCTTCTAGACAAGCGGTTCCTGTCTGACTTACTGTAACTAGTGCTTTACTCATCAAAACATTAGAAGATATATTTGTATTGAGCAAGTAGACATTGGGAAGTGCAGACAATACGTCGTACAAATATGGGCTTTTTCCTCGATGTCCAGGCAGCATCCTAGAAAACTGGGAATAATGCTCTTTTATATAAATAGGTATATGGGGAGGAACTAGATGTCGAAGTGCAGATATACTATCGTACACTTGATAGAAATGCCCACCATCTGGGTTCGATGTTTTTTCGGGTTCAAAATGTAAAGGGAAATAAACAAATTCTTGGTCTAAATCCACATCACTAGTAAACTTCTTGTATCGTTCAAGAAGTCTAACTTTCAATCCATCGAACTTTAAGTTAGAAAAAATCGAACGCCTATTGTCATCCAAATAGTAATTTGAATTAATGGAATAATTCTTAGCTAGCCTTTTCTTCCTTGAATGTCTAACCCCTCGGCTTAGCATCTTAGCTTTGTAAACTACGCCAAAGAATCTATCTGACTCTTTATCAAACGTCTTTTGGTTTTTCATGTAAAGAGGCTCATCAGC
>NZ_JBFRTQ010000133.1:0-286 GCF_041474195.1 Vibrio sp. 10N.222.52.C3
GAGCCAGAGCCAGAGCCAGTTCGTGCTGCAAACATGCCAGAGGTCATTCCAAATGAATTTGGTGTGCCAGAAGACGATGATTGGCTGATTGAAGATGAGGCGTCTGAACCAGAAGCATTAGCGGAAACTGACGTAACACCAGAGCTAGTGACACCTGTCGCTGAACCGAAAGTTGAAGCTACACCACAAGCGGAAGTTCTAGGACAAGAAGGCGAAGAAGAATTCTCGTTTGATGACTTCGAATTGCCAGAGTTTAATGAAGAAGATGCACTAGCGGAAGCTGATG
>NZ_JBFRTQ010000133.1:987-21870 GCF_041474195.1 Vibrio sp. 10N.222.52.C3
GCACTAGCGGAAGCTGATGCTGAATCAACACCAGAACCAGTAACGCCAGCTATTGATGCTCAACCAAGTGTTGAGCCTCAAACTGAAGCCCAAGTTATAGCTCAGGCGCAAGACGACGAAGAGTTTTCGTTTGATGATTTCGACTTACCAGAGTTTAGTGAAGAAGACGCACTAGCGGAAGCTGATGCTGAATCAACAACAGAGCCAGCAACGCCTGCTATAGACTCTCAATCAAGTGTTGAATCGCAACCTACCGCTGAGCCTCAGTTAGATGCTGCACCACAAGTTGAAACTGCGAAACCAGAAAGCGAAGAAGAATTCTCGCTTGATGACTTCGAACTACCAGAGTTTGGTGAAGACGATGCGTTAGCGGAAGTGGTGAGTGAACCAGATGAAGCACAGTTAGAGCAAGACTTAGCGCCTGACACAGAGAAGTTCGAGTTCGATGACCTTGATCTTCCGGAGTACGATGAAGAAAGCGCAAAAGCAGACTCTGTTTTAGATGATATTGAGCAAAGCAATGCCGAGCCGGTGGCGGAAGCCCAAGGCGTAGAGTTCGATGAGTTTGATTTACCGGAATATGGTGAAGATGAAGCCATCTCTGATGCGTTTGCTGAGAAGCCAACACCACTGACTTCTTTCAGCCCACAAGGCGAAGAGCAAGATGCGTTGCATGATCTGTTCTCAAATCCGCAGAGCTATAGTCAGGCTGATGATTTCTCGAATGCTGAAGACTCTGAACCGGCTGGTTTTGCACAGCCAGAACAATCACTGAGCGCGGCTTCAGAGCCAAACTCAACGCCTGCAGCGGTTCAAGACGAGCCACTAGAAGGCTTTGATGACTTTGATGAGACAGCATTAGCTGAGTTGCTTTCTGAAGATGTTCAAGACTCTGTCGACAACATGTTCGATAAGCCATTGGACGCAACTTCGATTGATAGCGCAGGGTTAGATATTGACGCCATGCTTGAAGTCGGCGGCGAAGACTGGAAAGGCTTTAACCTAGCGCCAGAACAACAATCGAGCATGCATAATGATGTGCCTGATGACCAACAAGAGATTTGGGCATCGGCTGAACAGCAAGCTGAACCGAAAATCAAAGAAGAGAATTGGGCTGAACAAGACAATCTAACCGAATCAGGCAACAGTCGTGATAAGCAGTACATGACGATTGATGAGCTAATGGCTCAAGTCGAGCAAGAAGGTGAAGAAGTCATTAATCCAGACGATGAAGAGCTTAAACTGGATGTGGGTCTTAACGAATTCCCTGATGTTATCGGTGATATTGGCAATTATGATGTCGACAGCAATGCAGAAGCTGCGGGTAAGCTTGATTTAGCCAAAATCTACATCGAGATGAGTGACTCGCAAGGGGCAATTAAGCTTCTAGAAGAGGCAATCGTTGACGGCAGCGATGATATTCGTCGAGAGGCAAAAAATCTTATCGATACGTTAAACGGTCGATAAATTTACAAATCAGAAAGGGTAGCGTTGGCTACCCTTTATTTTAAGGCGATACAGAGCGCTATCGTTTCATTTGGTTTTTCAACAGCATCGTCTCGGTCGATGCTGATTGTTTATTGAAGTTTTAGCCCCATCCTATTTGGGCTAGCACTGATTTCCGTATATAATTCTCGCCCATTTTCAAAGAGAACAAGAACATGAAAATTGCTTTAGGTATTGAATATAACGGTACCCACTACTTTGGTTGGCAGCGCCAACGAGACGTGAAAAGTGTCCAAGAAGAATTGGAAAAGGCTCTTTCAGTTGTCGCGAATCACCCTGTAGAAGTTATGTGCGCAGGTCGTACAGATGCCGGTGTTCACGGTACGGGACAAGTCGTTCACTTTGAAACTAATGTCGATCGTAAAATGGTGGCATGGACAATGGGCGCGAATGCCAACATGCCAAAAGATATTGCGGTTCGTTGGGCGACAGAAGTGAATGAGGATTTCCATGCTCGTTTCTCGGCTACTGCCCGCCGTTATCGCTACATTATCTTTAACCATGCACTACGCCCAGGCATTTTGAATTCAGGTGTGAGCCATT
The DNA here is from genome assembly GCF_041474195.1 of Vibrio sp. 10N.222.52.C3. NCBI lineage: Bacteria > Pseudomonadati > Pseudomonadota > Gammaproteobacteria > Vibrionales > Vibrionaceae > Vibrio > Vibrio sp. 10N.222.52.C3. Next base: position 3,037 of record NZ_JBFRTQ010000133.1, read on the forward strand.
ATCATGGTCATCTTGATGAGAAAAAAATGCATGAAGCGGGTCAGTACTTACTTGGTGAGAATGACTTCACTTCGTTCAGGGCAACACACTGTCAATCTCGTAGCCCATGGAGAAACATGATTCACTTGAACGTGACTCGTCATGGACACTACATTGTGATCGATATTAAAGCGAATGCGTTTGTTCACCACATGGTGAGGAATATTACGGGTAGCCTTATTGCCGTAGGTAAAGGTGAGCAGAAACCAGAGTGGATCCAGTGGCTTTTAGAAGCTAAAGATCGAAAAGTAGCCGGCGCAACTGCAAAAGCGGAAGGTTTGTATCTGGTGGATGTTGATTATCCTGAACATTTTGAGCTACCACGAGAGCCAATTGGTCCTCTATTTTTACCGGATAATTTGAACTAAATGTGAGACTTAGGTTCAAAAATTATTACGGTTTAGTGCGTAAGATAGTCCCAGGAAATAGGTACAACCAGTTTTTTATCTACAGTCGCTGTTTTATGTGCTTTAATTCCCACGCATAATTCCCAAATTTATTTCTTTCGCAATCAAGCGGAAGAATCGAAACAAAAAGGTCTTCCATGAGTTGGCTTGAAAAGATTTTAGAAAAAAGCAACATCGTAACATCTCGTAAAGCGTCTATCCCTGAGGGTGTTTGGACGAAATGTACTTCTTGTGAGCAGGTTCTGTACCATGCTGAACTAGAGCGTAACCTAGAAGTATGTCCAAAATGTGACCATCACATGCGCATGAAAGCACGTCGTCGTCTGGATACATTCCTAGACAAAGGTGAGCGTGTTGAACTAGGTGCTGATCTTGAGCCACAAGACAAGCTGAAGTTTAAAGACTCTAAGCGTTACAAAGAACGTATCTCTGCTGCTCAAAAGAACAGTGGTGAAACAGACGCATTAGTTGCAATGAAAGGCGAACTATTGGGTTTACCTATCGTAGCGTGTGCTTTTGAATTCTCATTCATGGGCGGCTCAATGGGTTCTGTTGTTGGTGCTCGTTTCGTGAAAGCGGTAGATGCTGCTATCGAGAACAACTGTGGTTTAGTGTGTTTCTCTGCAAGTGGTGGTGCTCGTATGCAAGAGGCATTGATGTCTCTAATGCAAATGGCGAAAACCAGTGCTGCGCTTGAGCGTTTATCTGCGAAAGGCCTACCGTTTGTTTCAGTTATGACTGATCCAACAATGGGTGGTGTTTCTGCAAGTTTGGCAATGCTTGGCGATATCAATATTGGTGAACCAAAAGCACTGATCGGTTTTGCTGGACGTCGTGTAATCGAACAAACGGTACGTGAAGACCTTCCTGAAGGTTTCCAACGCAGTGAGTTCCTACTAGACCACGGTGCTATCGACATGATTGTTGACCGTCGTGAGATGCGTCAGCGCGTTGCAAGCCTTGTTGCTAAAATGACCAACCAGCCTTCACCATTAGTAGTTTCTGTGAACGATTCACCGAATGAAGCTACTTATGAAGTACCAGAAGCGCCAGAAAAAGGGTAAAGTACCTTCTAACAAACCAACTTAATTATGGTTATGAGTTAGATGAGTCAACAACCTATTCCTCAAGCCACATCCTCTTTGGAGATGTGGCTTGATTATTTATCAAACATCCACACAAGCGCTATTGATCTTGGATTAGACCGAGTTCAGGCCGTCGCCTCTAAGGCAAACCTCACCAAGCCTGCTCAACATGTTATTACTGTTGCCGGAACCAATGGCAAAGGCTCAACATGTGCACTGATGGAAGCGATTCTATTGGACGCTGGTTACTCAGTTGGTGTCTACAGCTCTCCTCACTTAATTCGCTATAACGAACGTGTTCGTATCAACGGCCAAGATCTATCTGATGAAAAGATGGTTCAGTCTTTCGATTTCATTGAGAAAGAGCGTGGCGAAATCAGCCTGAGTTTTTTCGAATATGGCACTTTAGCGGCGTTACGTGCATTTCAAACTGAAGCGGTTGATGTTGTGCTTTTAGAAGTGGGTTTAGGCGGGCGTTTAGACGCGACCAATATCGTTGAGCATGATGTTTCTGTGATTACTAGTTTGGCTGTCGACCATGTTGACTGGCTAGGTGATGACATCAATGTGATTGGTTTTGAGAAAGCGGGCATTTATCGTAGCGGTAAACCCGCTATCTGTGGTCAACCCAAGCCACCGGCTACGGTTGCAGCGCACGCTGATGACATTAAGGCTGAGTTCTACCAAGTCGGTATTCAATACACTTATGATGTTGACGGTGATACGTGGAACTGGCGCAGTGGTGCATTCCAACTAGAATCACTACCTATTCCAAGCCTGCCGTTACCTAACGCTGCAACAGCGTTGATGGCATTGGGCACATCAGAGCTTAGTATTAGCGACGTGAACGTGGTTAACGGCATGAAGAATGCGCAGCTTCCAGGTCGTATGCAGCAAATTAGCGAACAACCCGTGATTGTGCTTGATGTGGCGCACAACCCGCATTCTGCTGAGTACTTTGCGCAGCAAGTCGCGAAGAAGTATGCAGGCAAAAATTTACACGTTGTAGTCGCCATGCTTCATGACAAAGATATCCCCGCGACATTGGAAGTATTAGCGCCAATCACAACTCATTGGTATCCAGCTTCATTGCAAGGGCCACGCGCAGCGACAGCTGCTGAATTGTGTCAAGGCCTACCCGAAGGCGTAGAGCAGCATTCAAACCCTGTCACAGCTTTTGAAGCGGCTTTAGCTTCTGTTAAAGGTGACGATGTTGTGTTGGTTGTCGGTTCTTTCCATACAGTGGGTGAAGTGTTGGAGCATTGGCAGAAAAAAGGAAACTAAATGGCAAGTAAATTCCAAAGCCGGTTAGTCGGCACCATCATTTTAGTGGCCATTGGCGTGATTGTATTGCCCGATGTACTAGATGGTAAGAAGCTCCACTACAAAGAAGAGTTTGCAAGCATTCCAATTAAGCCTGAGCTTGATAGTAATGTTGAAGTGTTTGAAGTACTCGATCCCGTTGAAGATCAGATAGCGCTACCGGATTCTCCGGTTGAGCAAGTGGTTGAAAGTGGTCGTACTGATAATTCAAACACGCAAACCGCGTCTTCTTCTAATGATAAAGAAGCAGACAAAGTGGCAGTTGTGGTTAAGCCGGTACCTGAAAAAAATGAATACCAAGACAGTGCTTGGATTATTCAATTGATGGCTTTGAAGAATGCTGACAACGCAAAAAACGTTGTTAAGGATCTGCAAAAGCGCGGTTATCAGGCTCACACCAAGCAAGAAAAAACTTTTACGCGAGTAATTATTGGCCCGGATGTCTCTAAATCCAAACTTGAGCGACAAATTAAGGAATTAGAAAAAATTACGGGTTCAAAAGGCCAGTTGCTCAAATTTAAACCGTTAAATCCATAAGAAAACGTTTGCGTCAGCATTTTTTCTGTTAAAATGCGCGCCAACTTAAGATGAAGAATTCATGAATTGGTTAGATTTTGTCATTTTAGGCGTGATCGGCTTCTCTGCCGTGATCAGTTTAGTTCGTGGTTTCGCTAAAGAAGCCTTGTCACTCGTTATTTGGTTTGGAGCATTTTTTATTGCTAGCCAGTACTACGCTAAATTAGCGATGTACTTCACCAATATCGAAGATGAGATGTTTCGAAACGGAACTGCGATAGCAGCATTGTTTGTTGCAACGTTAGTTGTGGGTGCCTTAGTTAACTATGTCATCGGTCAACTAGTTCAGAAAACAGGCCTGTCAGGTACAGACAGAATCCTCGGTGTCGTCTTTGGTGGCTTACGTGGTGTTTTGATTGTTTCTGCAGTGTTGTTTTTCATGGATGCGTTTACTGCATTCCCAAGTTCTGAGTGGTGGAAGAATTCGCAATTGGTTCCAGAATTTAGTCGAATCATTGCGCCGTTCTTCGAGCATTTACAAGCAACATCTAGTTTCTTATCTGGCGCGCTCTAGCGCCAGTTAATGTCGAAAAATCGAGGATTAGGACATGTGTGGTATTGTTGGAATCGTGGGTTCAACACCTGTAAACCAGTCTATTTATGACGCTTTAACGGTATTGCAGCATCGTGGCCAAGATGCCGCTGGTATTTGTACCATAGAAAGCAATCGTTTCCGTCTGCGTAAGGCGAACGGTTTAGTAAAAGATGTTTTTGAAGCAAAACACATGCAGCGCCTACAAGGTGAAGTTGGTATTGGCCATGTTCGTTATCCTACTGCGGGTAGTTCAAGTGCGTCTGAAGCTCAGCCTTTCTACGTAAACTCTCCTTTTGGCATTACGTTGGCGCACAACGGTAACCTGACGAACGCAAACGAAGTTCGTGAGAAGTTGTTCGAAAAAGACCGTCGTCATGTAAACACAACCTCTGACTCTGAAGTTCTACTGAACGTATTAGCTCATGAGATCGATACTGTTAAAGGTAACGTAACTTCAGATGACGTTTTCCGCGCTGTGGCAAATGTGCATCGTACAATTCGTGGTGCTTACGCCGTAACGGCGATGATCATCGGCCACGGTATGATCGCATTCCGTGACCCACATGGTATTCGTCCATTGTGTCTTGGTAAGCGTGAAGTTCAAGGTAAAACAGAGTACATGGTTGCGTCTGAATCGGTAGCACTCGATGCTGTTGGTTTCGACTTCATGCGCGACGTAGCACCAGGTGAAGCTATCTACGCAACGTTTGACGGTGAGCTTTTCACTAAGCAATGTGCAGACAACCCACAACTAAACCCATGTATCTTTGAGTTTGTATACTTTGCACGCCCAGATTCATTCATCGACAAAATCTCGGTTTACAGCGCACGCGTTGAGATGGGTGAGATGCTTGGTATGCGTATTAAAGAAGAGTACGCAGACTTAGACATTGATGTAGTTATTCCAATCCCTGAAACATCAAACGATATTGCGCTACGAATCGCTCAAGCGATCAATAAGCCATACCGTCAAGGTTTCGTGAAAAACCGCTATGTTGGCCGCACATTCATCATGCCAGGTCAGCAACAACGTAAGAAGTCGGTTCGCCGTAAGCTCAACGCAATTCGCTCTGAGTTTAAAGGTAAGAACGTTCTTCTGGTTGACGATTCTATCGTTCGCGGCACAACATCAGAGCAGATCATTGAGATGGCTCGTGATTCTGGCGCAAATAAGGTCTTCATGGTTTCAGCTGCTCCAGAGGTTCGCTTCCCTAACGTTTACGGCATTGATATGCCGAGCGCGACAGAGTTGATTGCTCATGGTCGTGATAACGAAACGATTTGTAAGCAGATTGGCGCAGACGCCTTGATTTTCCAAACGCTACCAGATCTGATTTCTGCAGTGGGCATGGGCAATCAAGACATCTCTCGTTTTGATACTTCTGTATTTAACGGCGAGTATGTAACGGGCGATATCGACCAAGTGTACCTAGATTTCCTAGACTCTTTGCGTAATGACGACTCAAAGGTTCAGCGTGAGATTCAACAAGATCTTGCTAACTTAGAGTTACACAACGAAGGCGCTTAACTAGCGTTTCGTTAGTCATACAGAGTTTCGCTAGCGATAGAGAAAATAAAAAACCAGAGCATCGGCTCTGGTTTTTTGTTTATAGAGAAGGGGATTGACCTTAATGAATGTGGTATGCGATCACAAAATCAATAAACAATCTCACTTTCTCTGGTAGATGGTCTTTGTGGTTATAAAGCATGTAAATATCACGAGGGTTAGCGCTCCAGTCTTCTAAGACTTGCACTAAGCTGCCATCTTCAATGTATTCACGAATCATCACGTCAGGCATCAGGGTGATACCTAGGCCTTCTGAGCACGCTTGTCTTACGACATTAAGCGCATTGGCGTTGAAACGGCCTTTCTCGCTATTCACCACCGTCTCTTCATTCGAATTACTCAGCTGCCACTTAATCAGCGGGTAGCCTTTGAGTAGCGAATGGTTCGCTAGCTCTTCAGCATGGCTTGGAGCTGGGTTCTTCGCTAAGTACTCAGGGCTCGCGATAAGAATATCTTTGACTTCACTGATTTTTCGAGCGATTAGGCTTGAATCACGCTGAGGGCCGACTCGGAAAATTACGTCCCACTCCGTTGGATCCAGCTGATCCGCTTGGTTGTTCATCATCAGCTCAATATTGATATCAGGGTATTGAATCATGAATTCACTGAACATTGGCATCATCATGCGCTTGGTCAGGTTTGAGGGTGCCGTAATACGAATCTTACCGGAAGCGCCTTTGCACACGTCAGTTAACTCTTCTGCAGTAGAAGAGAGACGTTGCAACAGCGGAGAGCATTCATTGAAGAAACGTTCGCCTGCCTCTGTTAAAGAAAGTTTACGCGCGTGTCTATTGAGAAGCCTAAGGTTCAAAGAATCTTCTAAGGCTTGGATGCGTCGTGTGATGGTCGCAACCGGAATCATAGTCTTGCGCGATGTTGCGGTGTAGCTCCCATTTTCAACGACGAGTCGAAAGAGGTTTAAATCATCTAATTTCATAAATCCAGACACATTTGTTTACAATCTCATCTAATTTATACGTAACAGTGAGATCAATGTTTGCGTTACGTCAACTCGTTGCACTATTTACAAGTATTCCAACCCTCGTCACGAATTACCAGTAAAGAGTGCAAATTTGTGTATTTAGCATTTTATTACTAAGTTTTATATTAGTTCTTAGAACAGATAACAATAATAATTCGACTTAGTTTTGTGAGGTTATAGATTATGTACAAAACTCACAGTCAGCCAGTAATGACCTCGGTTCAGGAAGTAATTAACCAAAAATGCGTGATGTTGGTTGATGATGATCCTATTTTTCGCCGTATAACCAGCGCGTACCTAGACAAGGTCGGTTATAAAGTGGTTGAGGCTGAAAATGGACTGGACGCTTTGCAGAAACTTAGAGACTCAGCGCCAGATTTAATTGTGTGTGACTTATCAATGCCAATACTTGATGGCATAGAGCTTGTGGAAGAGCTCAGTTTAGAGTACCCGTCACTGCCTATGATCGTTGTGTCTGGCACTGATGATATGTCTGACGTGGCGAAAGCCTTGCGATTTGGTATTAAAGACTTCTTGGCGAAGCCGTTAGAGGATCACCGTCACCTAGGAAGTGCGATTGCGAATATATTGACAGATTCGTTCGATAACATTTCAGACCAACGAGATTTTTCGAGCCAATGGTTCTGTGTGGATGATGGGGGAGAGATCCCTGAAGACCAAGAACTGCATTGGCACCTGAATTACCTTCAAGATAACCCAAGCGCAGCAAAAGACTTACTGCATGCGCTGCTTCCAGAGAAAGATACGCAACAAGGCTCATGGCGTTGCAGTTACCGGTTACTGCAATCAACAGAGATGATGCCACTTGTGTTTGACTATGCGTGGATGATGAACGGGCAGTTTGCTTTTTACCTCGTCGATTCATCGTCGTCTGATAATGGCGGCTCCGCGACAACATTGTTAGTGAGAGCGCTGTTCCACGATTACATAAGAAACAGAAAAGATTTTAATGTTGATCTCAAAGATATTGCTGAAATCTTAGAGAAGGGGATTCGTTGCTCTAAATGCTCCACCCCAGTGAATGCCTTGTTTGGTGTTGCTGACCTTGCCGAGGGAACCATCTCCATTTTGCCTGCGGGTCTAGACGGGCAATGGTCGAATGGTGAATTGAATCAATATATTGCAGCAGGTGAGCGCTTGGGTGAGAACTGCAAGAAGAACTTTATTACGCGGGACCTTCCGATCGAACAGGGCTGCCAACTGTCGTTGAGCCTACTTGGAGCGGCAAGTTTTAGTTTAGACATACACCAAGGGTCTACTGATTAACCCTATATTTCCTCGGTTTTTGTGAATAATTGATTAAGGTATAGTTGCGCAAATGGTGTGGCTATGCCTTTTTTGTTAAATGTCGATTTAGCAAAGCGGGTTTGGTTCGCCGGATACTTACCTTCACTAACAAAAACAAGAAGCAATCATGGCAGATAACAAAGACTTTCAAGACCCGTTTAATGTATTCTACTTTTTAGGATTTTTAGCCGCATTTTTAATGATTCCATTGCTACCAGCAACACTTACGTTGATCCGTGTATTCAATGGTTACGCAACATTCTAGTTAAGCTGTCGTCGCCGATTGGTGATAGCTAACTCAAGGAGGCCACAATTAGCGTTCGAGTTTTAAGCCTCAATATTGCTGGTGGCCTTTGTATATTTCTCGCAGTTCTAGGGATAGTTTTGCCCGTTCTGCCAACCACTCCTTTTCTCCTTCTTGCCAGCGCATGCTTCATGCGAAGCAATCCGAAAGTTCATAAATGGATGCATGAGCACAAAACGCTGGGTCCTTTGCTGAACAATTGGTATCAACACGGTGCCGTCACCAAACAAGTTAAAACGCGTGGCGTATTCTTTATCTTGTTGAGTTTTGCGTTATCCATCTACTTTGCCCCTATCATTTGGGTCAAGGCTTTCCTAATTTGTGTACTTGTTATTCTTCTCACATGGTTTATGCGACTTCCAACCCATGAGTTGGTTGCTGACAGCAAAGAAAATCACTACCATTAAGCCAGTGTGCCTGCTTGTATAGCGGGCGTTTATTATTTCAGCAATCAGAGTTATGACTCTCGTTGCAATGAATACCAATCGTACCTTTCCTTAATTCCGAGCGTTGATGTTTGATTCGTTAACGAGAGTTTGGAAAGCGGCCTAATGAAGTGCATAAGATTATGAACACAGAAAAAATCTCTCTGATCAAAGCAAGCATCAAAAGCATTCCTGATTACCCTAAAGCGGGTATTTTGTTCCGTGACGTAACAAGCTTGATGGAAGATCCAGTAGCTTACAAAGCGACTATCGACCTGCTAGCGGAAACATACAAGGACATGGGCTTTACTAAGATCGTTGGTACTGAAGCTCGTGGTTTCCTATTTGGTGCGCCTTTGGCACTTGAGCTAGGTGTTGGCTTCATTCCTGTTCGTAAGCCGGGCAAGCTGCCTCGTCAAACTGTGGCACAATCTTATGAGCTTGAGTACGGCACCGACACTCTAGAAATCCATACTGATGCTATAGTTGAAGGCGATAAAGTGTTGATGGTTGATGATTTGCTAGCAACGGGCGGTACGATTGAAGCAACAACAAAGTTGATTCGTCAGCTTGGTGGTGTGGTAGAACACGCTGCATTTGTTATTAACCTTCCAGAAATCGGTGGTGACAAGCGCTTACAAGGCTTAGGTCTAGAAGTGTTTAGCATCTGCGAATTCGACGGTCATTAATCCTTTTCGGAATTATTCATGAGCTATCTTGCGTTAGCGCGAAAATGGCGACCAACCAAATTCAAAGAAGTGGTTGGTCAAGCCCATGTTTTAACAGCATTAGAGAATGCCCTTAGCCAGAACAGGTTGCACCATGCATACCTGTTCAGCGGTACACGAGGTGTCGGTAAAACGACCATCGGCCGTTTGTTTGCTAAAGGGCTCAACTGTGAAACAGGCATTACCTCAACACCTTGTGGTGAATGTGCAACCTGTAAAGAAATCGATGAAGGTCGTTTTGTTGACCTACTTGAGATTGATGCGGCATCACGTACTAAGGTAGAAGATACCCGCGAGCTTCTGGACAATGTTCAGTACAAGCCTGCACGTGGTCGCTTCAAGGTTTACCTAATCGATGAAGTACACATGCTTTCTAGGCACAGCTTTAATGCGCTTCTAAAGACCTTAGAAGAGCCGCCTGAGTATGTGAAATTCTTGCTCGCAACAACGGATCCACAGAAGCTTCCAGTGACTATCTTGTCGCGTTGTTTGCAGTTCCACCTTAAGCCGATCAGCGTTGATAATATTCACGAGCAGCTCGATCATATTCTTGAACAAGAAGATGTGACGTCTGAATCTCGTGCGCTTGGAATGATTGCTCATGCTGCTGATGGCAGTATGCGTGATGCACTAAGCCTTACAGACCAAGCTATCGCATTAGGTAACGGCAATGTCGTAACAGATACTGTTGCTCACATGCTAGGAACACTGGATACCGACCAAGCTATCCACTTGCTTGAAGCGATTAGCAGTAAGCAGCCACAGCAAGCGATGGCGTGTATCCAAAGCCTTGCTGAGAACGGTGTCGAGTGGGATGGTTTGCTGAATCAGCTTGCGACTCAACTGCATCGTCTTGCGATGTTCCAAGCTTTGCCATCTACACTAGATAAGGCACAGCCTGACGCTGAGAAGCTTGAACTACTGAGCAAAGCGCTTAGCCCACAAGACATTCAACTCTACTACCAGATCGTGTTGAAAGGTCGTGAAGACTTACCATTGTCGCCAACCGCTCGCGTTGGTATTGAGATGGTGGTTTTACGCATGTTGGCATTTAGACCAGCTGAACAAGCGGTTGCTACGGCAATCTCGACTCAGTCGGCAAGCCCAGCGCCAGTTCCAGCAGCTCAAGCTCAGAACGTTACTCAGTCAGTGAGTCAACCTGCGCCAATGGCAGCTCCGAGACAGCCTCAGATGCAACAACAGGCGCCTCAACAGCAAGCTATGCAGCAGCCACCCGTGCAGCAGAATCCAGCACAGTATTCAGATTCGCAAGGTTACGCTGAACATTCAGGCAACCAAGGTTATCCTGAGCAGGATTACCCGCATAGCCAGTATGACGCGCCTCCTGCTTATGATGAGCGTCCAAGCTACGGTGCAGAGCAGCCTCAGCAGCAACAAACGAATTATCAAAACCAGAGTCCGGTTCAACAGCCAAGCGCTGCACCTTCTGCTCCGCAAGAGCAGCCAGCGCGTGCAACTTCGCCTGTGAGTGGTTTACGCCACCAATTACGTTCTCAACGTAGAGGCAGTTCGGCAACAGAAAACAAAGGCTCGGCGCCAAAAAAGGCTAAAGCGACACCAGCTAAAACTTCAGTTCTTGATCGAGTTGCTCAGCAACACGGTGGTTCTGAGCGGGTGTCGCCAGCTTCTTTATCATCCTCTTCGACAGAAAATGTGACCAACGATAATGAACCTTATCGCTGGAAACCGTCTAAACCTGTAGTGAAAGAGGTGAGCAAAGAGCTTACACCTACTCAGATCAAGCGTGCGTTGGAGCATATTAAGACACCAGAAATGGTCGATAAATTGCTTCAAGAGTCGATTGCTCAAGATGAATGGTCAGCCACGATTCAAAAGCTAGAGACAGCCAAGCTTGTTGAACAGTTAGCATTGAACTCAGTGTTTGCTAAAAACGACACATCAATCACTTTAACGTTAAGAGCGAGCCAAGCTCATTTGAATACCGACCGTGCGCAGAGTGAGCTATTGCAGTCTCTCAATACTGTGCTTGGAGAAGAGTGTCATTTGAGTGTTGAAATCGGTGATGGTGGAGAAACGCCGCTAGAATTACGAGAACGACTGTATCAAGGTAAGTTGAAAGACGCGTTTACCGCTTTAGAAAACGATGCCAACGTACAGTTCATTGAAAGACGTTTTGCCGCTGAACTCGACAGAGACAGCGTTCGTCCTATCTAGAACGTTTTCTTGTTTAGTGACCGGCATATCATCCCAGATAAGCAAATCTGAGAACTGAACATCGAGGGGTTGAATCACACTGTTTTAACCCCCATTTAAGCTCGTATAGCTTAATTAATTTTAATAAACCAATTAGACCAGAGAGTATTAACATGTTTGGTAAAGGCGGTATGGGCAACATGATGAAGCAAGCCCAGCAAATGCAAGAGCGCATGCAAAAGCTTCAAGAAGAAATCGCAAATATGGAAGTTACAGGTGAGTCAGGTGCTGGCCTTGTAAAAGTAACGATCACTGGTAGCCACAGCGTTCGCCGTGTTGATATCGATGAAAGCCTAATGGAAGACGATAAAGAGATGCTTGAAGATCTTATCGCTGCTGCTTTCAACGATGCGGCTCGTCGCGTTGAAGAAACTCAAAAAGAGAAAATGGCTAGCGTAACTGGCGGAATGCAACTTCCACCAGGTATGAAGATGCCTTTCTAAGTAACTTATTCTTAAAGGTTAATTCAGGTGGTGGTTTGTGTTGAACAGGCTATTACTTGAACATTAGAACGGTTAAATATGCGTACCAGTCATATGCTGGAGCATTTGATGGAGGCCTTACGTTGTCTACCTGGGGTTGGCCCCAAGTCGGCGCAGCGTATGGCCTTTCATTTGTTACAGCGCGATAGAAAAGGCGGCCTACAGTTGGCTGAAGCTCTTAGCCAAGCAATGACCGAAATTGGTCACTGTAATGAGTGCCGTACTTTTACTGAAGAAGATACTTGCCACATTTGTACCAATCCTAAACGTCAGGAAAATGGTCAAATCTGTGTAGTAGAGAGCCCAGCAGACATTGCAGCAATAGAAGCGACAGGACAATATTCAGGCCGTTACTTTGTATTGATGGGCCACCTTTCACCACTTGATGGTATTGGTCCAAGTGACATCGGTCTCGATGTTTTGGACTACCGCCTGCGTCGTGGTGATATCTCTGAAGTAATCCTAGCGACTAACCCAACAGTTGAAGGGGAAGCGACAGCGCACTACATTGCTGAGCTATGTAATGCCCATGAAGTGAACGCTAGCCGTATCGCTCATGGTGTTCCCGTTGGTGGTGAGCTAGAGCTGGTGGATGGCACCACGCTTTCGCACTCCTTACTCGGTCGTCATAAGATCTAAAAAAGCCGCTTGGTGAAGCATCACTAAGCGGCTTTTTCTTTTATTGCTTTAGACGTTTTTCAGCGCTTAATCTGAACCTCTTACCGCTTTGTATATCATCGCGCCAATCACGGCACCAATAATCGGTGCAACCCAGAATAGCCACAATTGCGAAACGGCCCAATCACCGACAAATACAGCCACGCCGGTACTTCGAGCAGGGTTCACAGAGGTGTTGGTTACAGGAATACTGATAAGGTGAATCAAGGTCAAACAGAGACCAATCGCAATGGGTGCAAACCCAGCAGGCGCTTTTGAATCAGTTGCGCCCATGATCACGAATAGGAACACCATGGTCATGACCACTTCACAAACGAGAGCTGCTGTGAGCGAGTAGCCGCCCGGTGAGTGTTCACCATAACCATTTGAAGCAAAGCCAGATGCCGCAGCGTCAAAGCCAGCTTGGCCTGAAGCAATCACAAATAGCACGCCGCCCGCGATAATACCGCCAATGACCTGGGCAATAATGTAAGGTGCGACGTCTTTGGCATCAAAGCGGCCACCGCTCCAAAGACCAATTGTAACAGCAGGGTTGAGATGACAGCCGGATATATGGCCAATAGCAAAAGCCATGGTGAGTACGGTTAAACCAAACGCGAGGGAAACCCCGAGTAAGCCGATACCTACATCGGGAAAAGCAGCGGCTAAGACGGCACTACCACAACCACCTAACACCAACCAAAATGTACCGAATATTTCTGCGATATACCTATTCATAACGATCCTTATTAATCTGTACCAGTATCAACAAGATAGTTTAGATTTCGCAGAAGTGTGAAATCTTGTGTATATAGTTGAAAGAAAGAACAGAGAATCTTATGTAATCACTTCGAACTCGCACTAAAGATCGTTAAGGTCAGTCGTATTCTATCGCTATTTTAGCAAGTAAGAGTGACCTGATAATTAGCCGTATTTGTGTCAGTATTCTTTTTATTTAAACTACGATGAGTTGATAAAAATTAAGTAAGTTCTACTTCTACCAACACCCCAAAGTGATCTGATACAACCGGATAAAAATCGTGATTAAAAATCACCTTATGCTGCTTTACCACTACAGGCTGATTACTAAGTACTAAATCAATGCGTAGCGCTTGGCTATTTTGTTCCCAACCATCAATGTTTTTAATGACAGTGGTTCCATCATCTTTGATTTCAGCAACTTCATAACAATCCATCAAACCGCGTTGTAATACGTAATCATAGCCTTCATTACGTATATGGCTTGGGTTGTTGAAATCGCCTAATAGAAAGCTCAACTCTGTTGGTAAAGTTGCCTTGATTCGGTCGAACTGATCCTCAAATGAGTTCTCTGAGTCATTCCACCAGCCACAATGACAATTATAAAGATTAAAATCACCCTGTTGAGAGGTCACTTTAATACGCACTGCTCGCCGATGTTTCCAAAAGCTCACATCATAGTTATCACTTAAATCAATGACCTCATGTTCGACAATCGGTAGTCGCGTTAAAAATGAGAGCCCCTCTTGATATACTTCATAACTTTGATGAACGAAATCCCACGTAAGTTGGTAGTGATGACCGTATTCCATGAGTTTTTTCTGTAATAAATAACCATAGTTATTCGCCAACACAGTGTGATTGGTTAATATATTGGCATCAACGGCCGGGCTATCTTGATGTTGATTCACTTCCTGTAATGCAACCACATCGCACCCTTGCTCGATAATGGCTTGCGCGACCACATCTAACTTTTCTAGCTGTTTTTCTTCTTGCCAACTGTGGGTATTTAGTGTCATTAACTTCATTATTATTCACTTATTTATTCTAGTGAGATAAAACGCAGCGCAAGGCTGCGTTTCTCGAGGTTATTTGATCTAAAAAGAATTACGCAGGTTGTGCTGAATATTTCTCTATTAACTTAGATTTAATAACATCCACCCCAGGGCCATAAATAACTTGTACACCCTGTTCTTTAATCACAGCACCAAGAGCCCCTGTCGGCTTCCATGACGCATATTCAGCAACCAACTTCGGATCATTAACTGTAATACGCAAGCGAGTCATACAAGCATCAATCTCAGCAATATTGGCACGGCCACCTAAATTCTGAATAATAATGTTCATCTTCTCATCTTCTGACATCGATTCTGAGCTTTCATCCAGGTAGTTACCCATACGACCCGGTGTTGGTAACTTCAATTTCACGATTAGGAAGCGGAACAATCCATAGTTAACCACAAAGAAAACAATAGAAACTAATGCAAAGCGAACCAGATCACCACCGATGCCCGCTGAAACCATCATAGGTATACGAGTGAGTAACTCAATCAAACCAAAGGCATGTACACGTAGGTCCATCACATCGACCAACGCAAATGCAACTCCTGTTAACACAGCATGTGCAACATACAAAACGGGAGCGATAAACATAAACATGAATTCAATAGGCTCAGTCACACCGGTTAATAACACAGCAAGACAGGCAGATAAGAACATTGGCTTATATTGTGCGCGCTTATCACTATCAACACAGTGATACATCGCAAGTCCAATACCAATCAATGAAGAGGCTGCGATAATAACTTGGCCTGCTTTAAAGCGTGCTGGGTGCACCGTATCTAACAGGTGTTGGTAAGTTGTCGGATCGCTTAATTTAAGATTATTTAAATCGCTGACCCAAGCAAGCCATAATGGATCTTGACCATAAACACTTGAGCCCGCATTCATCCCAGTCAAAAGCTCATAAGTACCACCCAACTCGGTGTAATTCATTGGAATAGTTAAAGTGTGGTGTAAACCAAATGGCAGTAATAAACGCTCTAACGTACCATACAAGAAAGGAGCAGTGATCGGCGCAGTGTCTTTAGAGGTGGCAATCCATTGACCAAAATCATTAAGCGCACCTTGAATTAAAGGCCATATTACAGATAAACCAAACGCAATAATCAGCGAATAGAAAATAACAACAAAAGGTACAAAACGCTTACCGTTGAAAAATGCTAATGCCTGAGGTAAGCGAGCGAAGTCATGATAGCGGTTAAATAAGTTGGCACCTAAATAGCCAGACATAATACCGATAAACACACCCATATTTAGGGCAGGAGCACCCAAAATATTCGTGAAGAATTGAGAGACAGGTAACTCAGAACCAAATAGGCTCATCACAACCGCTTCTGGGTCACTGAGCATAGCGTTATCCACGCCCAATATAACCCCAGTGATACGGTTGATTAAGATGAAGGCAATTAGCGCGGCAAATGCGCCACCTGCACGCTCTTTTGCCCACGAGCCACCAATCGCGACCGCAAATAATAGGTGAAGGTTAACAATGATCCCCCAACCTATGTTTTCCATTATAGCGCCTAGTGTTTCAATGGCACCAAACCCACCCGCATACATTGCGACCACTTTACCTAGTGATATCATGATACCAGCGGCAGGCATCACCGCGATAACAACGATAAGGGACTTCCCAAATCGTTGCCAAAAATCAAACGATAGTAACTTACTCATAAATAGTTCCTTGATTTAAATACAGGCTAACGTTATCAGCGCCTAGCCATAAATATAATTTAGTGCTTTCTTGCAAATATATACGCGGCATAAGCGGGGGCTATTTGCGTTGTTATAAAATCTGAGCGAACGTGTTCATTGTTAATATTCTGATTATCAAGCATTAACTCGCCTAATTGGGTGCAGTCGATATCAACAACGCTCTCTTGTGGACTTAAATTGGTAATAATGGTCCATGTCATATCTTGAGCAACACGTTGATAAACATAGATATTAGGATCGTTAGCTAGCAGTAATTGATAACGGCCAACCACTAAGCTTTCATGTGACTTACGCAAAGCAATCAACTGCTTATAGAAACCTAAGATCGAATTTGGATCTTGCTGTTGTTGCTCAACATTGATATCTGCATACTGTTGATTCACCGAGAACCAAGGTTGCACCTCAGAAAAACCGGCAAAATCCTGGTCATTCCATTGCATTGGCAAGCGACTGTGGTCGCGGGATACTTGATTTAACAAGGCTAAGATATCGGCATCGCTCTGACCTTGTTGCGATAGCTTTTGAATTAAATTTCTCGCAGACACATCGTTAAATTCGTCAAGAGAAGTAAACTGATGATTTACCATACCAATCTCTTGGCCCTGATAAATAAATGGAGTCCCTTTCATCAAGAAATAACAATTCGCTAACGCGGTAGCACTGGCATACCTAGAGTTAGGATCGGCAAAAGTATCAATACTACGAGCTTGATCGTGGTTTTCTAAATAAAGCGCATTCCAGCCTTTACCTTCTAAGGCATCTTGCCAACGCGATAAAATGCGTTTGAACGCCACGAGATCGAAATTCTCGTTGCTTTGTTCTTCCGACCAAAGCTTCATGTGTTCAAACTGAAAAATCATGTTAAAAACACCACCTTGATCGTGCTCGGTCGCTTCAGCAACCCAAGGCAATGCGTTGTCGGCCGTCACCCCATTGGCCTCACCAACGGTCACGATATCAAAAGGCGAAAACGCCTGCTCTTTTAACTCATACAGATGTTTTTCAATCCCTGCCACATTCATATGATAATCGAATGAAGAGACATAGTTTTCACCCTTTGGATTGGGTAAAGAGGGTAAACCAGCTTGTTTTTGAATATGGCTAATTGCATCGACACGGAAACCATCAATACCTCGTTCCAACCACCAATGAATCATTTTAAATAGTGCTTGTTTAACTTCAGGGTTTTCCCAATTAAGATCTGGCTGTTTTTTAGAAAATAGGTGCAAATAATATTGTGCAGTTTTGTCATCATATTCCCATGCACTACCATGAAAAATACTTTCCCAGTTATTTGGTTCGCAAGTCGGCTTTTCAGCTGTAGGCTCACAACCATCACGCCAAATATACCAATCACGCTTAGGGCTATCTTTGTTATCTCGCGATTCGATGAACCATGGATGCTCATCGCTAGTGTGGTTTATCACTAAATCCATAATAATGCGAATGCCACGTTCATGAGCAGCAGTGATTAATTTATCCACATCCTCAAGGGTTCCAAAGTCAGGATGAATCGCTTGATAGTCACTGATATCGTAACCGTTATCATCATTCGGTGATGCGTAGAATGGGCAGATCCATATTAAATCAATGCCCAAATCAGCAAGATAATCTAGCTTAGCAATGATCCCATTGATGTCACCAATACCGTCATGGTTTGTATCATAAAAACTACGGGGATAAATTTGGTAGGCAGTTGCTTTCTTCCACCACGCGAGTGGTTTTGAGTGTAGATTATTAGCGAGTGTCATCGGTTATACTATGTGTGTTATCGTTAACACATAGTGTTAAATGGAACCTATTTGGACTCAATACAATTTCAGAGAAACTGTGAACTTTCTCTCATTCTTATGTCGAATGTGCCTTCAACGGAACTGAAATCGCGCTTGAGCAATTTTTTGACAGCTTGGTAGCCCACTTGATAGTAGTTAAAAGCGACAGTAGTCAGGCTTGGGACTAACAAATCGCTGTAGTCATAGTCACCCATGCCTACAATCCATAAGTTATGACCAATCTTGAGTTGCTGTTCTTTGGCGCGACGATATAAACGAATAGCAATATTATCGGTGGCACAAAAGTAGACATGATTAGGCTGTAATTGAATTGCCTGGTAGCCGGCTTTGTCCTCCGAGTTGGCTAGAGCTTGTAGTGAAAAATTCAACTCAGGGACGGTGTCAGTAATGGTGGCTTGCATCAACTTAGTACGGCTGGAAAGCATACGCTCATCATAAATATAATGTACGGCTGCCAGCGGTGCCTGCTGTTGTTTTAACTGAGTGATGGTTTGGGAAACGAGTGCTTTAATTGCAGCATGGTCGGGGTAATATAAACAGCAATGGTGGGGGGTGTTTTTACCAATAAATAACACATTGTCTAAGGTTTGATAAAACGTCTCTTCGACACTGTGCTTTGAAGCAATAATAATAGTGCCCAATGCATTTAAGCCATTAAACTCTCTCACAGCTTGGCATTCTGACTCATGGTTAAACCCTGAGGCATGAAAAAGCATTCGTACTTGTGATTCATTGGCAGCCGCCAGTGCCCCTTTGATTACTAAACTAGTTGTGTATGACTCAATGCGAGGAGCAACGAAACCAATAATATTAGATTGGCTACGAATGGAACGAGCAAATATATTAGGGGT
>NZ_JBFRTQ010000134.1:0-687 GCF_041474195.1 Vibrio sp. 10N.222.52.C3
TTTTATAACTCTGTAAATAATTGATTTTTAGATGTTATTTAATAATTAAGGTAAAATAAAATTATTCTTTATCAATCTTGTTGGTAGCTCGAGATGCATTGGTTAATAGTAATGTCAATCCGAAAAACATCGGTCTGATAAATATAAGAATTAGTGGTTATCTATTCTCATACCATTACCAATTTAACGCTGTCGAACCGACAAGAGGCAACTTGAATGTTAGATAAGAAAGACGCAATGAGTGCTATTGCAAGCTACAGAATGGAAAGCACACTTCGTGGAGTCGACTTAAATCTTTTGACTGTATTTGATGCAGTTATGCAAGAGCAAAACATTACACGTGCAGCTCACAATCTGGGTATGTCTCAGCCTGCTGTAAGTAACGCTGTTGCTCGTCTAAAAGTGATGTTTAACGACGAACTATTCATGCGCCAAGGTCGTGGTATTCAACCGACTCAACGTGCACGTCAGTTGTTTGGTCCTATCCGCCAAGCGCTACAATTAGTACGCAACGAACTACCAAGTTCTGTGTTCTCTCCAGAGTCTTCTTCTCGCCTGTTCAAGCTTGCGATTTGCAGCCCTTGTGACATGCGTTTTGCACCTAAGATTATGTCGACTATCAACGAGCAAGCACCAAGCGTTAAACTGCACATGGACGCTGAGTTCGATCGTCAGCTTTCTGAGCGT
>NZ_JBFRTQ010000134.1:1453-6792 GCF_041474195.1 Vibrio sp. 10N.222.52.C3
GCTTTCTGAGCGTATGCGCTACCAAGAAATCGACTTCGTGATCGATTACGCTCGCTTTGATGAGCAAGGTTTCTCAAGCACTGAAATCTTCCAAGATGAGTTGGTTGTTGTCGCTTCTGCTTCTCACCCACGCATTAACGGTGAAGTAACAGCGGCAGAGCTGCTTAACGAAAAGCACGCGAAACTGTCTCGCATCCATGGTCAACGTAGCTTCTCTGAGCAAGCTTACCGTGACCTAGATTGCACGCCTTTCTACGAAGGTACGAGCTTAAGCAACGTTCTTTACGTTGTAGGCCAATCTGAACTAGTAACAATTGCTCCTCGTTGGATGGTAGAACATGCAGCAAACAAAGAGCAGCTTCAGATTCTAGATTTCCCATTCGATAATGCGGCGATTTCTGGCTTCCTAAGCTGGCACGAATCAAGTGAAAAGGATAAAGGACACATTTGGTTACGAGATCAGTTAATGATGATCTGTGGCGAAGTAGTGGCACTTAACTAGACACTAATCCCTATGATTTATAAGCCCTAAGCTAGGAGACTGGCTTAGGGCTTTTTTATGCGCGCTATTTTAGTAGGTAGAAAACTTAGCGTTAGACGTACTATTACTTATAACTTTGAGCTTCATCAGTTGCCTTTTCCATGATCAGAGGTACACTTGTGCGCTCAAAAAAGCTTACAGGTGTAAGCCTAAAGGTAAAGAGATGGCCAATTTAGATTTTCATATCGTAAAAAGACTTCGTGACCAAATTGCCCAAGGCGGCAACCGTACAGCTTTGAAGCACAAAGTAGACAATGTATGGCAAGGCATTAGCTGGGAGCAGTTTGGACAACAAATCGATACGCTTTCATTAGCACTATTGGCTCAGGGACTGAGAGTTCAAGATAAGATCGGTATCTATTCAAATAATATGCCTCAATGGACCGTGGCAGATTTTGCATCTTTACAAGCTCGTCTTGTGACTGTGCCGATTTATCCAACCAACACAGCAGCACAGTCGTCTTACATCATCCAAAATGCGGATGTGAAGATCTTATTCGTTGGTGAGCAAGTTCAATTTGACGCGGCGGTGAGCCTATTCGAAGAGTGTGAACAGCTAGAAGTGGTTGTCGCGATGTCTGATGACATCGACCTGCAAGGACACAGCTTTGCCGTATCTTGGAATGACTTCATGGCGCGTGGCGTTGAAGCACAACAAGCTGAACTTGACGTGCGTCTTGCTGATGCAAGCATGGACGACCTGCTGACTCTTATCTATACCTCTGGTACCACAGGTCAGCCAAAAGGCGTAATGCTTGATTACACCAACATTGGCTACCAGTTAGAAGGCCACGATGAGCGCCTTAGCCTGAGCAAAGACGATGTCTCATTGTGTTTCCTACCGTTATCACACGTATTTGAGCGTGCTTGGACGTTCTACGTTCTTTATAAAGGCGCAACCAACTGCTACCTGCAAGATACGATGCAAGTGCGTGATGCGCTAAGTGATGTGAAACCTACTGTAATGTGTGCGGTTCCACGCTTCTACGAGAAGATCTTCTCTGCGATTCACGAGAAGGTATCTAAAGCACCATTTATTCGTAAAGTGCTATTTACTTGGGCGGTGAACATGGGAGCAAAGCTTTCAGTTTGTCACCAAGAAGGTCGTACTCCATCGTTGATGCTGAAGAAGAGCCATGCGCTAGCTGATAAGCTTGTGCTATCTAAACTGCGCGCTCTACTCGGCGGTAACATCAACTTCATGCCATGTGGTGGCGCGAAGCTTGATGAGACGATTGGTCGTTTCTTCCATGCTATCGGCATCAACGTAAAACTTGGCTACGGCATGACAGAAACCACGGCAACAGTATCTTGCTGGGATGATCGCTGTTTTAACCCTGATTCGATTGGTATGTCGATGCCGGGCGCAGAAGTTAAGATTGGTGCTAAGGACGAGATTCTTGTTCGCGGTCCAATGGTGATGCGTGGCTACTACAAGATGCCAGAAGAGACAGCTAAGACATTCGATGAGCACGGTTTCTTGAAAACCGGTGATGCGGGTCATTTTGATGAAAATGGTAACCTGTTCATTACTGATCGTATCAAAGAGCTGATGAAAACTTCTGGTGGTAAGTATATTGCCCCGCAAGTGGTTGAAGGTGCGATTGGTAAAGATCACTTTATCGAACAGATTGCTGTTATCGCTGATACACGCAAATTCGTTTCTGCGCTGATTGTTCCTTGTTATGACTCGCTAGAAGAGTACGCCAAAGAGCTTAATATCAAGTATCACGATCGCGTTGAACTTGTTAAGCACCACCAAATCGTCGAGATGCTAGAAAAGCGTGTGAATGACCTACAGCAAGAACTGGCGAAGTTTGAGCAAGTGAAGAAGTTCAAGCTACTGCCAAAAGCGTTTTCTATGGATGATGGCGAACTGACGCCGACCCAGAAACTGCGCCGTAAGGTTATCAACGATAAGTATCAAGACGAAATCGAAGAAATGTACACTGAAAAGTCGAAAGATAAGTAGTTTTCTACTGAGATAAATTTTCAGTTGTTTAAAAATCCCCCTACGAATGTGATTGCATTTTTAGGGGGATTTTTTGTATCTAACGACACAGCACAATGTGCGAAAGCGCACACCAGCAAGCTCGCGGTTTATCGATAAATAGCGATCTATTAAAATATTAAGTGCTTTTTTTTGTTCGCTAACTAGTGTTTAAACCTGGCGTGGGGGGCTGAGTTGGGTTTTATTTAATGCTTTGAGCTAATAGTTGGTTTTTTGGCACAGTTGCCGAATAACAGGTGTTAGACCAGATGATAATAAAGCGTTAAAGTTGTTTCGTATTACTGTTTGTTGTTATCACGACAGACAGCCATAGCCGAAAAAGTGGAAGTATTTCGAATTAGGCTACGAATAAGCCCTAGACTATGAAAAACCAGCCCAACATGTTCACCAAATATGATTGGAAACTGGTGAGGAGAGCAATATGACAACAAAACCTGAAACAGCCATGTCATCCGGCGCTGAAATGTTATCCGGCGCTGAGATGGTGGTGCAGTCTCTAATTGAAGAGGGTGTAGAACAAATCTTTGGTTACCCAGGTGGTTCTGTACTTGATATCTACGATGCGTTGCATGCTAAAACTGCTGAAATTAAACACGTATTAGTGCGACACGAACAAGCCGCTACCCACATGGCAGATGGCTATACTCGTTCTACCGGTAAACCGGGTGTAGTACTTGTGTGTTCTGGTCCAGGTGCGACCAATACCGTTACTGGTATTGCAACCGCCTACATGGACTCAATCCCAATGATTGTTATTTCTGGTAACGTACCAAATAACCTCATTGGTAATGACGCCTTCCAAGAGTGTGACATCGTGGGTGTATCACGCCCGATCGTTAAACACAGCTTCTTAGTTAAGAAAGCGGAAGATATCCCTGAAGTCGTTAAAAAAGCATTCTATATTTCAACGACAGGGCGTCCCGGTCCTGTGGTTATTGATCTGCCGAAAGATATCTTAAACCCACAAATCAAGCTTCCTTATGAATACCCAGAAACGCTCAAAATGCGTTCGTATAACCCAACGGTTACGGGTCATAAAGGTCAGATCAAAAAGGCGCTAAAAGCCCTTCTTGAAGCGAAGAAGCCGGTACTTTATGTCGGTGGTGGTGCGGTTATTTCTGAGGCAGATAAGCCGCTGTTAAAATTAGCAGAGGCACTGAATTTACCTGTGGTAAGCACCCTAATGGGGCTTGGCGCTTTCCCTGGCACCCATAAGAACTCTTTGGGTATGTTAGGCATGCATGGTTTATATGAAGCCAATATGGCGATGCACAATGCGGATTTGATCTTTGGTATTGGCGTACGTTTCGATGATCGAACGACTAATAACCTAGATAAGTACTGCCCTGATGCGAAGATCATGCACATTGATATCGACCCATCTTCGATCTCTAAGAACGTAAAAGTGGATCTACCGATTGTAGGTTCTGCTGAAAAGGTTCTAGAGAGCATGGTGAACTTGCTCGTTGAGCAAGGCGGCACTAACGATGCAGAAGCGATTGAAAGCTGGTGGAGTGAAATCAAGCAGTGGCAAGAGCGTGACTGCCTAGCTTACGAGAAATCGTCTGAGCGCATCAAACCACAGCAAGTAATTGAAACACTGCATAAAGTAACCAATGGCGATGCCTATGTTGCTTCTGACGTAGGTCAACACCAAATGTTTGCTGCTTTATACTACCCGTTTAACAAGCCACGTCGTTGGATTAACTCTGGTGGTCTAGGCACGATGGGCTTTGGCCTGCCTGCTGGTATGGGCGTTAAGTTTGCTAAGCCAGATGAAGAGGTGGTTGTGGTAACCGGTGACGGCAGTATTCAAATGAATATCCAAGAGCTGTCGACTGCGCTGCAATACAATATCCCGGTTAAGATTATTAACCTTAACAACCGTTTCCTAGGCATGGTAAAACAGTGGCAAGACATTGTTTATCAAGGCCGTTACTCTAACTCATATATGGACTCTGTTCCTGATTTTGCTGCTATCGCTGAGGCTTATGGCCACGTTGGTATGCGCATTTCATCTCCGGATGAATTGGAATCAGGTTTGGAAAAAGCACTGGCGATGAAAGACCGTTTGGTATTTGTCGATATTAGTGTGGATGACACCGAGCACGTATACCCAATGCAGATCAAAGGCGAGGGTATGGATAACATGTGGCTAAGCAAAACGGAGAGAACATAATATGAGGCACATTATTTCACTACTAATGGAAAACCAACCTGGTGCGCTTTCTCGTGTGGTTGGCTTGTTTTCTCAGCGTGGCTACAACATCGAGTCTTTGAACGTATCTCCAACCGATGATCCGACGCTGTCTCGTTTGAACGTCACTACTAACTCGAGCGAAATGCAGCTTGAGCAGATTCAGAAACAACTGCATAAGCTAATCGACGTACTTAAAGTACAAGAAGTGTCTGAACTTGAACACATTGAACGTGAGCTGTTGATGGTAAAAGTACGTGCGAGCGGCTTTGCTCGTGCGGAAGTGAAGCGCACAGCGGATATCTTCCGTGGTCAGATCGTTGATGTTACGGCTTCTCAATATACGGTTCAAATGGCGGGTACTAGCGAGAAACTGGATGCCTTCATTCAGGCGCTGTCTGAAGTGACGGAAGTGCTTGAAGTAGCTCGAAGTGGTGTTGTTGGCATCGCACGAGGCGAACGTGCGTTGAAAGCCTAGACGATAAGTCTTTAAAAAATAACTTTAAAGCCGCTTTTTTAAGCGGCTTTTATTTTGTTAATTTTTTAGAGTGCTATAATCCCGCGCTGCACTTCCATTCATCTGAGTTAGC
>NZ_JBFRTQ010000135.1:0-6800 GCF_041474195.1 Vibrio sp. 10N.222.52.C3
TGTTTTACCTTGGTTTTTATTTGAGTTTTATTACCTATTAATTGGTGTTTTTCGTGAACTGAAACCTTGACGGAACGCCGTTTTTATTTTTGGGGTTTTTATTTTAATTATCTGATTTAAAACAAAAAAAGCGCCAATTAAGGCGCTTTTAACTAGATGTATAGATTCTGGATTACGACTGCTTAGCCGTTTCTAGCTTTGCTTCTTTACCTGCTTGCTTCTTTTCAAAGCGAGAGATCCACCACCATGCGATACCAGAGAATACCGCTGTCATGAAGACGTTGATGAAGAAGGCTTGAACAAGGTCAACACCTGTCGGGAATGCCGATGCTGTCATGCTCACAATGAAGATACCAATCAGTACCGATACTACTGCCATACCTTGAACTCGAGTACCCATGCGGAAATCACGCGGTGTGTCGTCGTGTTTCAAGCGGAATACAAAGTAGGCCACCATGATGAAGATTGGCGGTAGCATTGCGGTACCTGCTGTTAGATTGATTGCTGTATTCATCATGTCTTGTACAGATTCAGAGCCGAAGCCGTTCACCACAAGCATCACGAATACAAACGCGAACTGCCACCAAGCTGCACGTACTGGCACGCCGTGTTCGTTAAGCTCTGTTGTCTTCTCGCCGTAAACACCTTTAGGGATTTCAGAGAAGTGAATTTTTACTGGAGCTGCTGTCCACATCATCATCGAACCGAACATAGCAACGAATAGGATAATACCGACGAAGCGACCCGTTAGAGATTGTGAAATGTCGAAGTAGTTCGCCATACCTGTGAAGATTTCAACCATGCCGCCAGCGTAGGTCAGTTCATCACGAGCAACGAATACGTTTACTAGAAGAGAGCCCACTGCGTACATTGCGCCGATTGCGATACCTGCACCAATGATAACCTTGATGAAAGACTTGTGACCGCCCTTAACATCGTTTAGGTAAGCGGCTGCGGTTTCTGCACCACCGGCTGCTTGGAAGATCCAACACATGATACCTAGCGTTGCCCAGTTGATGGTCGGTGTCATTGCTTCAAGCGTGATTGGTTCTACTGGCTCATGGTTGCCGCCCAGTGCCATTAGTGCACCGATAACGTAGATTGCAAACAGAGCGAATACACCGTAGGCCACGATCTCGGCAATCTTACCTAGCCAGCTCGCGCCTTTGGTTGAGATGTGAGTTGCTGCAGCAAACAGAGCAATCGAGATAGCCGATGTGACGACTGGCGAGAAGGCGTATTCATAGCCCAACATCGCGTAAGACGCATAGGCGATTACGTTTGGTAGCAGGGATACAAACCAGAAAAGGTTTACGAACCAGTATAGGAAGGAACCTAGGTAGGCTGCTTTTGAGCCTAGTGGTTTTTTTAGCCAGTCATACATGCCTGACTCAGAATTTTTATTTGCTGATACGAATTCAGCAATGATGAACACGAACGGAATGAAGTAAATAAGGGTCGCGAGCAAAAAGATAGGGGCTGAACTCAATCCCAATTCGATGTTGTTGTTTACAATGTTGCGAACGTTAAATACCGCTGCAAATGTCATGGAGAGTAGGGCAAATTTGCCTAACTTACCGCGTACAGATTCAGACATAGTGTCCTCCGAGGAATCACGTAATTATAGTCGTTATTTCTCAATGCTTCCTTGTAGGGAGGAAGCATTGAGGCTTTGTTCAGCATGTTGGAGCCTTGAACGGCAAGGCTCGATACATACTGTGAATAGATAGCGTTATTGTTTATTTATTGAGGAAGTAACCGTCTTCAATGGTCACTTTCAGTACCACTTTTCGAACTCGGTTATCACCGTGGAAACGGTAAGCCTGATTGTTGTCAAAGATCGCCACTTGGCCTTCAGCTAGCTCACGAGTTTCACCGTTCCCCATTAGGTGTTCGCGGTCGGTTTCATCGCTATAAGCTTGGATCTGCTCTAGCTCTGATTTCGCTGCGAATTCAACCGTTTCACGGCCTTCTAGGTAGTAGTGCACGTCGAAGTAACGACGATTACCGGTGAAGTTTTCTGTGTTACGAGCCACACCGTCTTCAATCATGTAAGCCAGTGAATCACCAATTGAATACATCACGCCATCTTTGATGTTTCCGATGTTTTCAATCGCTTCTACACAGCGTTGCCATTTACGACCATCGCGGTAGACGACTTGAAATTGTTCTAAGTTCTCTAAAACGATCATCGCTTATGCCTCGTTCAGTTGTGGTTGAGCTTTTGGTGCATTCACCGTAAAAAACTCATCGCCAAAGTTGTGATTGATTAGGTGCTGCGCATCGCAATCGCCTGCTTGGAATGGAATCAGAGTTAAACCGTAGCGGAACTCGTCCATGTAAACGCGGTAAGAATCGAGCACTTCGCTGCCCCAAGAGTTAGAGCCTAAGCCCATCACTTGGTGATCTAGGTTTAACGTGATGTAACCGCTTTTCTCTAGCTCAATGGTGTGTTGTGCTTGGTGCAGGTTTTGGTTGGTGTAGAACCATGCGCTGAAGTTGATTTCTTGCTGTGGTTTTACTGCAATACCATTACCCGCGCGGCTTGAAAGCGCAGCCCAACGAACGTGTTGGCGGTTGCCGTTGTTCTGTGGGAACGGGTAGTTCTCGAACATGTCTGCAACGGTTGATTGGTACACATCAATCATGTTGGCTTGCTTGCTGTCTTGGTAGTTCTCTTCAGGGCCGCGTCCGTAATATTGGACTTGGTCGAAGTCGCCGTTGATGCCCATATCAAAACCAATCACAGGAATTACATGAGGGTACTCACCGTAACGTTCGCCGCTTAGCTCAACGTTCAATTGGCCTTCAGCATTAACTTGGTAGCGATATTCACAACGCATGCCGAAATCGAATACTGGTGGAGCAATGATGCTGGTGGTGGTGATCTCTACCTTGCCATTTACCTGTTCAACGTTAACGCATTCAAGGTCAATGCTACGGAAGTGCTCCTGCATAATTTGCAAGTGTGCAGGCTCCCAGTAACCATCGTGCTCTTGTTTATGGTTATCGATCATTGGCTTGAAGAAGTTCAGCTTAGGCTCAGACTTAATCAGTTCCTCGCCATTCACTAACCATGACGTCAGTTTGCCGTTCACTTTCGAGAAGTTCAGAGCAAAGTTGTGGCCTTTGATTAGGTAGGCTAAGCGAGATTCTTCAACATTCAGTGCTGTCGCATTATTGTTAGTGAAGGCGTCAAGCTGTGCTGTGTTCTCTTTCACTTGGAACTGATAAACCGCAATGTCGTGGTTCGCTTCGCTGTATGAAGTACGAGAATCCTTACGAACTGTAAAGTTCACAAACACTTCACGCTCATCAAGCTCTGGCAAATTAAGCGTCAGTTCACGGCTAGAGTTCTCAGCCAGCTCTTCAATCTTGATGTGCTGTACGGCAATGGTTTCACCCTCAGCGCGGATTTCCGCAGTGATGGTGTAATCATCGATGTTTGAGAACCAAAGCTTGTTGTCTACTGTGAAGGTACCCGTTTGTGCATCGAAATCGCGAAGCTTCACCGGGGCAATCACTTGCTTGTACTCTTTCAAGCCAGGGCCTGGCGTTTGGTCTGGGTAGATCAAGCCGTCCATGCAGAAGTTGTAGTTGTTCGGGTAGTCACCGTAGTCACCGCCGTACTTATAGAACTCAGTACCCGCTTCATCACGCGCTAGAATGCCGTGGTCACACCATTCCCAAACGTAGTGACCTTGAATTGCATCGTGCTTGTAGAACACGTTTTGGTATTCGGTTAAGCCACCTGGGCCATTACCCATTGCGTGTGCGTATTCACAGATAATGCGTGGTTTTTCGTGTGGGAATTCACCGAAGGCATTCATCAGTTGAGCACGTGAGTACATGGTTGAAATGATGTCGACTACTTCAGCATCACGGTCTTCTTCATAATGAACCAGACGCGTGTCATCAATTGCTTTTGCTGCATCGTACATAGAGCGGATGTTGCAACCGTAACCAGACTCGTTACCTAGCGACCACATGATGATAGAAGGGTGGTTCTTCTGAGCGTGGATATGACGTTCGATACGTTCAACAAACACCGCTTCCCATGCGGCATCGTTAGTGATGCGGCTTAGGTCGCCAACGTTAGCAAAGCCGTGAGTTTCGACATCGGTTTCGCCCATAACGAATAGGCCATAAATATCACACAGTTCGTAGAAGCGTGGGTCGTTCGGGTAGTGCGCCGTGCGTACTGAGTTGATGTTGTGCTGCTTCATCAACACTAAGTCTTTCTCTACGCGATCCATGCCAACCGCACGACCTTTTAGGTGGTCGTTGTCGTGACGGTTTACACCGTGCAGCATCACGTATTTGTTGTTGATGTAGAACAGACCATCGCGAACTTTAATGTCGCGGAAACCAACGCGCTGTGGAATCACTTCCAACACCTTGCCGTCACCATCTTTCAGCGTAAGCAGCAGTTGGTATAGGTAAGGGTTCTCAGCGTTCCATTGGACAGGGTTAACCACATCAATAGAGAATTGAGTACTCGTATTGCCATCGACACTTAAGCTATCTACAGAGCCTTGCGAGATAACTTGGCTGCCATCGAGCAATGCGTACTCAAGGGTTGCGTTTGCCGCTGCTGCTAGGTTTTCTAGTTCCACTTTGCATAACAGGGTCGCGCTTTGGTAAGCGTCGTCGAAGTCAGTGCGAACGGTAACGTCTTGAACGTGCAGTTGTTCTTTACCTACTAGGTAAACGTCACGGAAGATACCGCCCGTCCACCACATGTCTTGGTCTTCAATGTAGGTAGAGTCGGCCCACTGCATCACTCGAATAGAAAGTAGGTTGTTGCCTGCTTTTACCTGGCTAGAGATATCGAACTCAGCGGTTAGGCGGCTGCCTTTGCTGAAGCCCACGTACTCGCCGTTTACGTAAACTTCGAAGTAAGTTTCAACGCCATCAAATTTGATGATGGTTTGTTTTTCGTCCCAGCTTTCGCCAAGGAAGAAAGAGCGTTGGTATGCGCCGGTTGGGTTGTCTGATGGTACGAAAGGCACGTCAATTGGGAATGGGAAACCTTCATCTGTGTATTGAAGATCGCCGTGGCCTTCCATTTGCCACATGTTTGGAACCGTGATGTTGCCCCAGTCGCTCATTTCCTGAGAATAAAACTCTTCAGGAACCAATAGCGGATTGGTGAAGTAGCTGAAATTCCATTGGCCACTCAATAGTTGGAAGTGGCTGCTCAGTTCACGCTGAAACGTTTTTGCATTTTTTTCTGATGCGTATGAGAAGAAGTATGCACGCGGTGCCATACGGTTCTCATGTAAGTTCAGGAAGTTTTCCCAGTTGTTCACGTTGCCTCTCTCTCGGTCTAAATGCAGTTTGCTGACCGACGTTCTTATGCGTAATTGGGTCGTAGTGAATACGAGTATTTTTGGACTGAGGTAATTATTAGTAAAAGTTTTACTAAATGAAATTAGTGAAAACGTTTTACTTTAACTTCATCACGTTTTTTATGGTCTTTTTACGGTGCTGTGTGATCCACTTAAAAGAATGCTATTGGCTGTTTTATGCAGCAGGTTAAAGAGGGGGACATGTGTCGATTGATGTATGTGACGGGCACAAAAAAGGCCACCTTCAACAAAGGTAGCCTTAATTTATCTATTTGATATATTTAATTATTTTGTTGTATCGCGTAGCTTGAGTTTGCTTGGTACATAGACGCGTAATGGGATGGTTCGGCCGTCGCGTACTTTCTCAATCAGCAGGTTAACGCCTTGAATTCCCATCAGTTCAGAGTGAATACGAACAGTCGATAAAGATGGGAAGGTAAATTTAGCTGTTGGGATGTCGTTTACACTGATCAGCGCAATATCTTCAGGAATGTTTAATCCGTGCTCATGAACTGCTCGTAAAACGCCAATTGCGATGGAATCTGACGCAATAAACATGGCTTTAGGGTAGTCACCCGTCGCGAGCATCTGTTTTGCAAGCTTGTAACCTGATGAGCTAGAGAAGTCACCACGGTAGATGTCTTGTTCACTGACAACGTTCTTGAGGCCACCATATTCAGCAAAAGCGACTTCACGAATATCAGGGGTGTTGACGTCGTCTTGGCCACCAATAAAGCCGATACGCTCATAGCCTTGGTTGATAAAGAAGTTGGTGATCTCTTTGCTGATCAAAGCCAGGTCGATATCGACAGAGTCATATGGTTCTGAGTGATCGGTAAAATCGACATAACAGATATTATCGCTCAGCTTTTTAGCTTGCTCTATAACCTCTGGTGTCATTCTTCCCACCAACAAAACACCTGTGATCGGTGCTGAATTGATCTGTATTTTACTTTCATAACAGTTGGTTAGCTTAACTTCCATCTTTTCACATTGGGTTTCAATCCCGTGGCGAATCGATAGATAGTAAGGGTCGTTAACCTCAGCTTCTTGCTTGTAGTTATACAGTGCTAGAAAGTGATGGTTTTGTTTTTTACTGCTAACGGTTTTTCGTGAGCTGCTGGTTTTGTATTCCAACTTCTCTGCAATTTCAAAGATACGCCTTTTGGTCTCTTCCTTGACGCTTAATGTTGGATCTTCATTGAGAACCCTTGAAACTGTAGCCAATGATACATTCGCTTCAGTCGCGATATCTTTTAACGTTGCCATACTCACTTCCTGTTATTGGAACATTGCGCTGCTTTGAAATTGGTATTTAGTAAAAAAGCAATGCACCTCTTTATTCTACTGACCTATTGTAATCAAACTGGACGTCATTGCATTAACTTTTAGTAAAATAAATGTCCAACTCATCTGTGATGTCTCAAATCTAACTATCTATAATTATCT
>NZ_JBFRTQ010000136.1:0-946 GCF_041474195.1 Vibrio sp. 10N.222.52.C3
ATCTCGTATCTCGTATCTCAAATATCTTTTCTTCCACGCACAAAAAAGAGCACCGAAGTGCCCTTATTAGATTTTAAGCTAGCTATTAATAACTAACGATTATTGCCATATAGCTGAAAGTGAATCCATCAGGCCGCTCGTCGCACCTTGTGACTGCAATGCTTGAAGAATGATTGGCGCAAATGTCGTAACCATTGATGGATCCATGCCTAATCCAGAAAACGCACTTTCAACGGCACCTTGTGAGCTTAGTAGCGATGATAGCCCCGTAGACTCAAGGCTCGACATGCCTGGAATAAGTGTCGCGAGTTCTTTGTTGTCGGCTGTGCCAAGTGAGTTTTGTGCAAGGGCCAACATTGAACCAATACCGCCAACTGCTTGGTCGCTGGTAACAGAAGCTTGGTCAGCTACCGTATCCACAAGTGGTGTTGTTTCGTTCTGCTGAGACCACATATTCACTGCTGCCATTAGTGCAGTTTGTGATAGTTGGGAATAGTTGGTATCTGATGATGAACTGGTTTGTTCAGAGTCGCTAGTGCTAGCGCAAGAGACAACAGCAAGGCTGCTTAAAACTGTGATGAGTACTTTCTTCATTATTCGTCCTTAAGTAATAAAGTAATTTACTCTTTCACTATAAACGAAAAACGGCGATGTAGTCACATCGCCGTTGGATTATTTCAATTTTATTTGCCAATAGTATTTTGTTTTACTAAAGGTTTTTATAAAAATTAAAGAATAGCTAGAAGTTCTACTTCAAATACTAGAGCAGCAAATGGTGGGATTGCAGCACCTGCGCCACGCTCACCGTATGCTAGATCTTGAGGGATGTATAGCTTCCACTTAGAGCCAACAGGCATCATTTGTAGAGCTTGTACCCAACCTTGAATTACGCCAGTTACAGGGAATTCAGCAGGTTGACCGCGAGATACAGAGCTGTCGAAAACAG
>NZ_JBFRTQ010000136.1:1661-58486 GCF_041474195.1 Vibrio sp. 10N.222.52.C3
CAGAGCTGTCGAAAACAGTACCGTCAGTTAGTTCGCCGTGGTAGTGAACACGTACTTGCTTGTCTGCAGTTGGGATTTCGCCAGTACCTTCAGTTAGTACTTCGTACTGAAGACCAGACTCAAGAACCGTTACTTCTGAACGAAGAGCGTTGTCAGCTAGGAAAGCTTCGCCGTCAGCAGCAGCAGCTTTAGCTAGTTCTTGACGTGCAGCTTCACCGCGAGTGTGTAGCTCTTGTAGTGCGTTGTTGATTTCGTCAACTTCGATAGCTGGCATGTCGCCAACTAGAGCTGTTGCGATACCAGCAGCGATTGCGTCAACGTTTAGGCCTTCAAGACCAGAACCAGCAAGTTGTTGGCCCATTTGTAGACCGATACCGTAGCTAGCTTTTTGCTCTACAGTTTCAAATTTTACTTCAGACATGAAAAGTCACTCTTTTTGTCAGTACGAAAAGGGTAAGAATACCAGTATTAGCAGCGTGAAGAAACGGCTAGTCCCTGATCACTTGCGCTTTACCGCGCCCAAATCACAGCCATGTCAATTTTCTCGCTTTGGGCCTTGTTGTGACGGAAAGATCTATACTGTTGGTACTTTGGTTTTTATACTGTAGTTATTCAATGTATAGGACGCAGTGGTATGAATCGTCGTCAAAAGAAAAAACAGAAAGTTGACCACTTAGCAGAATTCAAGGATCGACTGAATCAGGTCAAAGAGAAATTGAGTTCGATCGATGTGAAGAAAATGAAAACCTCGACAGCGCAAACTTGGGGTTCATTGCCGAAGTTACACCAAAGACTGTTGATGGTGATTTCTCCGATCGTACTGATATTACTTTTTGTGCCGCTACCAGAACCTAAAGTAGACACAGCTCCAACAACATCGCGCGTTGAGCTTGAAATAAACACCGTCGGCTTAAGCGAACAGCAAAATGCCAAGAACAGCTCATTAGAACCGAGTAACAAAAATTGGCAGGAGTACCTTGTTAAGCAAGGGGATACGTTAGCGCAGGTTTTTCGAAACAACGATTTGCCATTGTCTGACTTGAATGCGTTAGTGCGAATTGAAGGTGCAGATAAGCCGCTCAGTCAGATTCGTAAAGGCCAGCTGGTTCGTTTCAAACTTGCTGAAACTGGGCAGTTGGACATTCTTCAGCTAGAGAAAGGCGACACTTCGGTGATGTTCTTCCGCTTATCCGATGGTGGCTTTGGTCGCAGTAAGTAGATGAATAGTGAGCCTGAGTTAAAGCGCTTCACCAGGCACAGATAAACGATAGAAAAGAGCTAAGCATTAGCTCTTTTTTTTGGTCGCTTGAAAGGGGCGAGTGGCAAGATGATAAGCATGATTCCGATAAAGGTTAATGTATCCGGAATCTCATCGAACCATATTGCACCTATTAGCGCGACAAACACCAATCCTGAATACTCAGCCAAGGCAATTTGGCTAGAGTGTGCTTTTTGATAGGCAGCAACCGCAAGGCCGTTGTAACTTAAGATTAGCGTCGCACTCAGGGCTATGTATCCCAAATGCTCCACAGACACTGGCTGCCAGTATAAGAAGCACAGTACTAATGAGGCTGGAATAGAGAATAAGGTTGTCCACCACAGCGTAGTGACCACCGTTTGCTCACTAGGAAGCTTTCTTACGAGTACATTAAATAGTGCTAGGGTGAGTGCTGTCCCCAAAGCAAACAGTGCCGCCCAATGAAATTGTGATGGCCTCAAGACAATCAATGCACCAATAAAACCTATGGTTGTGCCGATAACCTTGCCGAGTGCCGGTTTCTCTTTCAATAGCAACATTGAGAGCGGCAACATCAGTAAAGGCGCGACATAAAATACTGCGTTGGCGGTTGCCAAAGACAAGTGAGTGATCGCGACCACCATGCACCCACTGCCGGTCAGAATTAACTGACCTCGAATGAAGGTTACCTTAGCCTGCTGTAAGCGCCGTTGTTCTTTTTTCTGCTGTAGCCACAAAGGGGTGATGATGACCAGAGATATCAACTGTCGGAAAAAAATATACTGTAAGGGCGGTACTTCGCCATTTAACAGCTTTACCGCTACGTCGGAAAGCGAGGCAAACAAGTTACCTGCAACCAACAATAGAATACCGGCAGTGATATTCGTCATTATTTTTCTAATCTCATGTCTATATGAGGAATGTCATCTTCGAGATACATATCCGAGATGGTGTTGAAGCCGTGGCTCGCATAGAAGTTTTCTAGGTGTTGCTGCGCGCCAATATCAATGGCCGTATTTGGCCAAAGAGCCTCGCAGCGTGTTAATGCTTCTTTGATTAATTGATGCCCCAAGCCACCACCTCTTGCCGATTGCTTGGTTGCGACTCGACCGATGCTGGTGTTGTCGTAAGAGGTACCTGGTGGTAATAAACGTGCACACGCTACCAACTCTTCATCAGCATAGCCAAGCAGGTGCTCAACACCCGCGAGTGTATCTTTACCGTCCAGCTCTGGATAAGGACAAGTCTGCTCGACCACAAATACATCGACTCTTAATTTAAGTAGTTGATAAAGCTGTTGTGTTGAGAGTTCAGAAAAAGGAATTGAGTGCCAAGTGATCATGTTTACATCCAGAGATTATCGATGCTCTGAATGTACTATGCGCGATGATTGTTGGCATTAACTATTGTTAATTCGACCTTTAATTCTGCTCAGGCTGATTGCGGTTATTCCTAGGTAGGCTGCAATTTGATTGTCGTTCAAGCGCTGCTCAAGGTCGGGATAGTGCTCGCAGAACAGCTGATAGCGTTGCTCTGGTGTATAGAGCAGCATGAAGCGTTCTTTGTTTTCCTTATGCATCAGTTGTGTTTCTAACAGCTTTAAATACAAAGGATTATTTGATGCACGCCACTCGATAACCGCATTCATTGGCAGCTCTAACATGGTGATGGGTGTCAGCGTTTCTAATAGGTAAGGAGAGGCTTGGTTCTTTATCAGACTCTCAAAGCCGATGATCCAATCTTGTTCCCAATAGAACTCTTTGCTGTATTGCTTACCATCATCAGTGAGGTAGCAGGCATGGCACAAGCCTTCAAGTACAAAGTAGATTGAACTCGCCATCTCACCTTGATTGATCAAGATGTGTCTGGTTGGCAGCTCAAGTGGCTTGGCGACAGCGAGTAGAGATTCAATCTGGCTTTCAGAGAAGTCGAAGCTTTGCAGTTGTTCGATAAAAGAGGTGTGCATGAAAATAACCTATCCCAAATAAGTGCCGAAATCATCGCACTTATTTGGAGAGAGGTACAGAGCAGGATAAATCAGAGGCGTGCGTGTTGCTCTAGGTAATCTTGAGCAAGTTCTCTGCCCATGTATTTACCTAAGGTCTTCAATGGAACCTTCTTAAGGTTCACCACAATCAAGCCATCCAAGGCATCATTAAACGATGGGTCGACATTAAAACACACCAGTTTACCGTTCATCCCTAGATATTGGCGCAGCAGTACCGGCAGGCCTTTACCTTGCTCCATGCGTGCTAACACTTTAGAGAGCAGAGGCACACTCGCCAGTGAAGAGAGCAGGTGATTTTGCCAGAACACATGACTGCTGGTATTGAGTGGTGACGAAGGTGAAACCAAATTCGCCTTTTCCTCATCATAATGGTGGATTGATAACGTGGTCGCGATCAACAGACGCGCATTGTGGCTGTAATCATTGCTGATACTGACTGGGCCGAACAGATGGGTATATTGAGGGTGACGAGACACAAAGGTCGCAATGCCTTTCCACAATAGTAACAGTGAGTTCAGGCTCTTTTGGTAAGGTTTACTTACTACCGATCGCCCAAGCTCAATGCTGTTTTCTAGAGTATCAATGAATTCTTGGTTGTAGTTAAACAGGCTACGAGAGTAGAGCTGATCAAGCCCGTGCTCAGCGATGAGTTTGTCGACCATACCGAGTCGATACGCGCCAACCAGTTCTGCCTTGGTTTTATTCCACACAAAC
This sequence comes from Vibrio sp. 10N.222.52.C3, assembly GCF_041474195.1. Lineage (NCBI taxonomy): Bacteria > Pseudomonadati > Pseudomonadota > Gammaproteobacteria > Vibrionales > Vibrionaceae > Vibrio > Vibrio sp. 10N.222.52.C3. The sequence continues at coordinate 5,621 of NZ_JBFRTQ010000136.1, forward strand.
AGTTGATGGTAGTAAAGGTCATAGTCATCTAAATCACAGGCCAGCCCGCTGCCTTCTCCGACTTCTCTAAAGCTTTCTTCTCTTACTCGACCAATCTCGCGCATTAAGTTAGGAATGGATTGGCTTGGTGTGCAGTAGACCTCAAAGTTCCCTTGCTCGAGCAGTTTCATCTCTTCAGGGAGTGAGTCTATCTCTATTGATAAGACTTCTGGTGGAATAGGCGCTATCACTTGGGTATCGAAAGAGGGCGCGTGGATTGGCGTGTTCGGACTATCTTGTTGACTCATTAGATAGGTATTAAGTCGTAGGTAGTTGACGATATCCATCTCTTTTTCAAACGATTTTATCTCTGAATACGGAATCGATGAGCCAATCGAGATAGAGATAGTTGTCGCTTGTTTATTAAGAAGTTCACGCCCGAGTAGAGCGGTTCTCAACAGTGGATGAACACGACCCGCTTGATAGAAAAGCTCACTGTTCTTGTCATTGATAAAGATAGGTACCGTGGTGGCTTGGTGACGTTTGACGAATTTCGCTACCGACTTGCTCCACTCGATGTCTGTCAGTGTTTTTGCCCCTTTACGGTAGCTTGATACTTCACCTGCTGGGAATACAATCAATAGTCCACCATCAGCCAAATGACGATTGGCATCTCGAATCGCTTTGGCATTGGTGCGTTTCGATTCTTTACTGTTAAAGACATCGACACCGATGAAAAGATCATCCAGTTCAGGCAGGCGCTTAAGTAACTCATTGGCCAGCACCTTCACATCCTTTCTTACTGATCCTACGAGATCGGCAAGGATCACGCCTTCGATGGCGCCAAGCGGGTGGTTCGCCACAATCACGACAGGCCCTTCTTCCGGGATGTTTTCCGTGCTTCCCGATGCAACCGAGTAGTCGATATTGAGCGCCGACAGAGTGTAATTCATGAATTCGAAGCTAGATAACTCGTTTTTACGATCTTGGTAGAGTCGGTCTAGCTTAGATAGCCCAGTTGCCCACTCGACAACAGACTCACCTAAACCAAAAGGCGTGTAACGTGGTAAACGAAAAGGACTATCAATCATAATGAAATTACCTTACTTAATCAGTTGCGGCCAAACTTTATCGGCTTGTTGAATATGCTGTGCTTGGTCTTGTTCCCAGCGCTGCTTAATCTCTTGGTCGTAGTTAAGATAAAGTTTGTCATCAACTATGGTCCAATACTGTGGGTCACCTGGTGCGAAGTCGTTTTTGGCAGAAACGGCCCATGCGCAATAACCACCATATTGAGGGGCATATTTTTCAGGATTATTAACAAATAAAGTCAGATTCTTTTCAGAAGAGAAATACCAGTCCGCGCCTTTGTACTCTGTGCTGAACTTCTTGCTCCCTTCAACAGGCTTACCGGAAGTGAAATATGCGACGGTATCGTAGCCATCGAGCGCCTTACTGCTAAAGAAACCAGTGTAGATTTCATCGGCGGCAAATACGTACGGGCTAACAAGTAGCAGAACCATGGTGAATAGTTTTCTCATGATGGACTCCATCTATAGATTGATTGCGGGTGATAAATCAAAGGTAAAGCGCTGCTGATTTATCTGACATGGTTTAATGGGTTCGCATGGTGAGCCGGGTGCATAAAACATAGAGGCTTGACCATGCAGGTTACGTAAGTGTGTAAAGCTCACGGTATGTGCGTCTTCGCGATGCATACAGGTCGCTAAATGAGGTTGCTCATTGTGATGGTGAGAGTGGAACATCAGTAAGTTCTGTTGATTCTTACCTGCCGCCATGAGCTGATCATATTTTGCTTGTCGGTAGGCTTGCACTCGCTCTAAATCAACACCGGATGAGAAGAGTGGAGAATCAGTGTCGACTATTTTCTGTTGAATACCATCCCACATGTAGGCGATAACCAGACCATTGTGTTGGGTTAGATTGGGCGCGAAAGCTAGCAAGGTAAATGGGGCAAAAGAGTGTAGGTCTAGCTTGTGAAACGCTTCAGATAGCTGACTGATATTACGACTCGATGATAGGTTTTTAAGTAGCAAACCGCGGCTTACTAAAGGACCAACGGGCACTGTGCCTTGATAGTTATTGAGTAGGCATAGCGAAAGCCCGAACTCATTAATACTTATCCAGCTACCGCCGCCAGTTGGGTCGAGTGGCATAATGATATCGACACCGTTGACTCGATATTGTCTGGGTGGCATTGCCAGTACTCGCGTCTTTTGTTCATCACGATTAAAAAAGACCTGATAACCATTCTCTTCAAGCAGCCAAGATACTGAACACATGATTATTGCTCCCTCAGATAGCTGTTGGTGGTTGGGGCATAACCAAAAGTGTTGCAGGTCTCGACGTCTAGGAAGGTGGTGATCACCTTGATCATCGCGTAATGATGATTGGCATGCAGTGCGGCAAAGGTGACCTCTCTTTCGAGCGTTGAAGGCAGGCTTGCGAACACTTGAGCATCCATCGAAACCTCGGTTTGGATCATGATAGGCGCTTCGAGATCTCGACGGTCTAATCGTTCAAGCCAGTTGATCACATAGTGGATCTCTTTGACTGCAATAGAGCGGTCGTATTCGACAGGATGACCACGACGACGAGTGTTGTAATCAACGGCCTCATCCTCTTTTAAAATCAAGGCGTGAAAAAGATCCAGTGTGTGACGAGTATGTTCACCGATAGAGCTTGTAACGTGTGGCTTTGCTCGTGTCAGGTAATCGCTGTCAGAAATCGCTAACAAAAACTCTAGACCCTGATTCAATATCTCTACCGCTCCCTTGATACTAGGAGAGAAAGAAGTAAGGGCGCTCGGTTGGGCTATGGGGTTCATTCATGATCCTCGTGCAAAGTTAGTCGGTAGTCGGATATTGTTGAACAAGACGTCGCTCTTCTTGCCACGCCGCAAATAAGCTCTTGAAAGAAGGGGATTGGTGGCCTCGTTGTTTTTGCTGAGCGCCAATATCAAAAAGAATGCGATATTGCAGGAGTAGCGTAGAAAATATCTCTCGTAATGGGGTGTTGCGATCCCAGATATGTCCAGCCTCACTGCTTGCGCCATTGACCTCAAGGATCGTGAAATCCTCGCCGTTCATTAGGCTGTGCATGTCCTTAAACTTGACGTCGAGTCGGCCAAAATGAAAACCATCGAAGTCATCGAATATCTCGTCTAAACGTTCAGTTAAAGCCCGAGTGATGTATTGATTGCCATCGCGGAAGATGCAGCCACGGCTATGGCTACCTGCGAACGCGAGTTGGAACTCTTCGCCCTCTGCGAGCACGTGATCCAATTTATCTTCATGCCTTGGTAGATACAGGTGACTGAGCAGCCCAGCACGTGGGCTATTTTCAATTAACTGCTTGAGTGTCGACTTGCCATCACCCATCACCATTGGCGCATATTTGAGTGTGATCGAGATGATCTCGCCTTGCTTTTTGTTTGGGTAACGAACATAGAAAACGCCAGCTTCTGCCTGATAAGGCGCCTTTTCTTGCAGTAGAAAGCGAGCGTTATTTGGGAAAGATTCAACATATTGCTCAAGTTGATCTTGTGTGTTGATCAGCTTGACGCCAACGCCTCGACAGCCAAGATCTGGTTTAGCGACAATCGGGAAATCAAGATCGGATTGTATGAGTGCGCTGCGTGCATCTTCAGCTTGTTTCTTACCGTTGAGATCCGTTTTGGTGAGGGTGATAAACGGAGAGATCCAACGCTGACTTGAAGATCCGGCAAGGCTCAGTATCTCGTGTTTTGATTCGCCTACCATACCGCTTAACTTGATGCTTGGGTTGGCGATGAGCGGCAGTGCCCAGTCAAAGTGCCGTAACCCTTGCATCAGGCTTTGAATCACCACTGGCGTGTAGAAGAACCAAGTTGGAAGAAACTCATAAGGAGAGACGCTGCGCACGGTATCTTTTTCAAGCAAAGGCATGCCTGCATTAATTTGATGTGCTGGAATGATGCGAATATCTTGCGGTGAACTCATGATAATCCTCTAGAGTAGGTTCTATTCATTAATCGATTGCCGATAAACAGCAAAGCGATGGCACACGGGATGATGATCCATTGATATTCAGAGGCTTGCAGCCACGCTGATGTCCCTAAATAGTAGATGGCAGAGAAGACAATGCCAGTCCAGAGCGCAGTGGCACTAATCACGGCAAACAAGAAAGTAGGCAGTGGGATGGCGAAAAAGCCACTTAAGGTAAAGCCGACGGTACGAAGCCCGGGAATAAAGCGGATAACAAAAAGGCTGCTGAATGCGTTCTGACGTAATTTGGTACGAAGCGAACGAAAGTACTTATTAGTGAGGGCTTTATATCGAACACCTCGGAAGTAACGTCCTGATTTACCCAGGTAATAAAGACCGAGATCACCCGTGGCAATACCTATGAAAATAGCAAGCAGCGCATATTGAGGAAGTATTAGACCTTGAGTCGCGATACCTGCCGCCGTAACAATCGCAAGATCTTCAAGCAGATAAGAAAGCGCGATGATGCCAAGCATCAGCCATAGCAGCGACTCCTCCCCTGAATGTAACCATGCTTGAATGCTCTCGACGGTGCTCATTAAATGTCCTTATCTATCCTATAGATGAATGGCTTAACCACCATTTATTGAGTGTAGTAAATTAAATAGACAGGAGGAGCAGATAAAAACTTACAGCTGATTAGTGTTTTTTTGTGTTGGATTCATTCAATTGGTGGTTTGAGTCGTGCTGTTTGACTGCTGTTTTGAAGCTGAAGGCGTGGCATTTGGAAGCGGGTTGAACGAGAGTTTGTCGTTCGAAAATTAGGGCTTTGGGCTGAACATTTAGAAGAAAAGAAAAAGGCTGAGTCGTAAAACTCAGCCTTTCAGAACGTTAACTATGGATTACTTAAGCAATCTATTTAGTTAGGTCAATCTGGTAAACAGCGAAACCAACATCGTCAGTCGCAACACGTTTCATCGGGTATTGACCCTTCTCTTTAATGAACTCTGCTGCTTTGTCGCTTGGAGATGTTTCAAAGCGGATATCTAGCTTGTTATCCGTTTTGATTGGTGCAAATGACCAATTGTTATCCGCGCTTGGGCTCACTTGACCTTGCTCTTTGCTTACGCGAGAGATGTAGTTTGCAAGAACAGTACGGTTCTCATCTGGTGCATCAAATGCGATGAAGTCTTCACCTGTGCCTGGGAACTTAGCGCTGTATGCACGGTAGTTGTTGGTGGCGATCAGGAAGTCTTGCTTCATGTCGATTGGCTTACCTTGGTAAGTTAGGCCAACAATACGCTGTGAGTCAGGGTTAACCACTTTACAGTTCGCATCGTATTTTGCTGGCTGTGTAACATCAATCTGGTAGTTCACGCCGTCAATCACATCGAAGTTGTAAGTACGGAAGTTATCCCACTCAATCAATGATTGTGGAGCCGTCGAGTTCGCGTCGATTTGATTAAACTGACCTGCAGAACACTCTAGCCACTCTTTCACTTCTTTACCTTTTACCTTCATCGCAACTAGCGTGTTCGGGTATAGGTATAGGTCAGCAGCGTTACGGAAAGTCAGTTGACCAGACTCTACTTCAGTAAAGTTTGCTGGGTCATTCTTACGGCCGCCCGCTTTAAATGGTGCCGCTGCAGAAAGTACTGGTGTGCCATCTAGGTCTGGGTCGCCTTGGATGAAGCGCTCAACGTAGTCCTTCTGTGCAAGGTTAACGATTTGAACTGTTGGATCGTCTTGTACTAGAGACAAGAAGCTGTACATCACATCGTCTGCTTTACCAATCGGTTGGTTAACAAACTCACGAGTACCAGCGTGGTCTTTTTCTAGTGCTGTTACGATGCCTTCATCAGCCGCAGCAAGAGATTTCTTCTCGATCTTGTCGTAGATAGGGCGTGCTTCTGATTGGCCTTTAACGACTTCCCACTTACCGTCTTTTTGTGCCAGTGTTAGGTCCATAACACCAACGTGGCTACCCCAACGACCTGGCATTACCGCCGCAACGCCGTTCATTGTGCCCGTTTCGTTGTCGATGCCTTGGATGTCATCAAAACCTTTGCCTGGGAACACAGCGTGAGAGTGGCCGAATGCGATTGCATCAATGCCGTCTACTTCAGATAGGTAGAACGTTGAGTTTTCTTCGCCATTTTTGTATGGGTCAGTTGATACGCCTGAGTGAGGGATAGCAACGATAACTTCAGCGCCTTCCGCTTTCATTTGAGGCACTAACTCGTTAGCCGTCTCAATGATATCGCGAGCGATCACTTTGCCTTCAAGGTTCTTCTTATCCCACGTCATGATTTGTGGTGGAACAAAACCGATGTAACCCACTTTTACTTCGTGCTCTACACCAGCAGTATCTTCGAACGTGTGCGTCTTGATGATATAAGGCGTGAAGTAGTGTTCTTTGGTTTCTGCGTCGTAAACGTTAGCACTGATGTACGGGAAATCAGCGTCGTTGATAGATTCTTCTAGGAACTCAAGACCGTAGTTGAATTCGTGGTTACCTAGGTTTGCAGCGTCGTAGCTTAGTTGGTTCATAGCTTTGTATGCAGGGTGAACTTCGCCTACTTCGATGCCTTTGTCTGCCATGTAGTCACCCATTGGGCTACCTTGCAGCAAGTCACCGTTATCAACTAATACGCTGTTGGTTACTTCGCTTTGAGCTTCTTTTACTAGAGTTGCAGTACGTGCTAAGCCAATTTTTTTCGATGGCTTGTCTTTGTAGTAGTCGTAATCCATTAGGTTGGTATGGATATCCGTCGTTTCTACGACACGTAATTTAATCACTTCATCGGTATCTGGTGTTGTTGTGCAGCCTGCTAAAGTCAAACCAAGACCCGCAAGTACAGCCAATGACAAAGGTTTCATTGCAACTTTCATTTTGTAGCTCCAAAGTGGATAGTAGAAAATTCGTTGCGTAATGTAACAAAACCGAATGAAACAATGATTACAACGAATGTTAAATCGTGACTTTGATCGATTACTTTATGGTGTTCTGCAATATACCTCTCAAAGCTGCCCATCAATGTACAAATGATATCGATAATATTAGTCCATTCATTTCATCTGTTTATCGATAAATCCAATCCCTTATCAGCTTTTCGAATAAAAAATGAAATTTTAGAATTTCCAGTAATATGAGAGGCTCGTCATAATGCCTATATCAAGGACGTATCAGGCAGATGAATAGCAAGGATAGCTCATACGAAGCTTCTGTTTTCTTCTAGTGCCAATACTCCCATTCACACCAGTGGATGAGTTAAATCCCTTACTTGGTATGCCAAGTAATGAATTGCTCGTAACGCGAGCCTTAAAGGAAGCACTGAAATGGACCAAGAACGTTTAACCCACTTAAAACAGCTAGAAGCGGAAAGTATTCATATTATCCGTGAAGTGGCGGCTGAGTTTGATAACCCAGTGATGATGTACTCCATCGGAAAAGATTCTTCTGTGATGCTTCATTTAGCTCGCAAAGCGTTTTATCCAGGCAAGATTCCATTCCCGCTATTGCATGTAGATACGGATTGGAAATTCCGCGAGATGATTGAGTTTCGTGATCGTACGGCTAAAAAGTACGGCTTCGACCTTTTAGTACATAAGAACCCAGAAGGTATTGAGATGGGTTGTAGCCCATTTGTACATGGTTCTTCGAAGCACACTGACATCATGAAAACACAGGGCCTTAAGCAGGCGTTAAACAAGTATGGGTTCGATGCGGCTTTTGGTGGTGCGCGTCGTGATGAAGAAAAATCTCGTGCGAAAGAACGTGTTTATTCTTTCCGTGATAAGAACCATACGTGGGATCCAAAAAACCAGCGTCCAGAGCTTTGGCACACCTACAACGGTCAGGTTAATAAGGGCGAAAGCATTCGTGTCTTCCCGCTATCTAATTGGACTGAGCTCGATATCTGGCAATACATCTATCTAGAGAGCATCGATATTGTTCCACTTTACCTTTCAGACAAACGCCCTGTAGTTGAGCGTGATGGCATGCTGATCATGGTTGATGATGACCGTATGGAGCTGCAAGAAGGTGAAGTGATTGAAGAGAAAAGCGTTCGTTTTCGTACTTTAGGCTGTTACCCATTAACCGGAGCGGTTGAATCTGAGGCGAATACGCTAACGGGCATTATTGAAGAGATGCTGGTGGCGACGTCTAGTGAGCGTCAAGGTCGAGCGATTGACCATGATCAGTCGGGCTCTATGGAGCTGAAAAAGCGCCAAGGTTATTTCTAAGAATCTAAGGAAAGAAAAATGAATAGTGCAGTAGAAGCCGAATTGGCTGAACTAGGGATTGAAGGTTATCTAAGTCAGCATCAGCATAAATCTATGCTTAGATTTTTAACTTGTGGCTCGGTAGATGACGGTAAAAGTACGCTAATCGGTCGCTTACTCCATGATACAAAACAGATTTATGAAGATCAGCTAGCAGCGGTTCACTCGGATAGCCAACGAGTGGGTACCACAGGTGAGAAGCCTGATTTAGCACTGCTTGTTGATGGCTTGCAGGCTGAGCGTGAGCAAGGGATTACGATCGATGTGGCTTATCGTTACTTCTCGACTCAAAAGCGTAAATTCATTATTGCTGATACCCCAGGGCATGAGCAGTACACGCGCAACATGGCAACAGGCGCTTCAACGTGTGATCTGGCTGTGATCTTGATTGATGCTCGTAAGGGCGTTCTGGATCAAACCCGTCGTCACTCGTTTATTTCTAACCTACTTGGTTTGAAGCATTTCATCGTCGCAGTCAACAAAATGGATCTGGTGGAGTACTCGCAAGATCGTTTTGAAGAAATTCGCGATCAATATCTAGAGTTTGCAGAAAACCTAGAAGGCGAAACCAATATTCAGATCTTGCCAGTATCGGCGCTTGAAGGCATCAACGTTGCTGCACCAAGTAAAGAGCTTGCATGGTTCGAAGGCCCATCTCTGCTAGAAGTGTTAGAGAACGTCGACATTGACCAAAAGCGTTCGGCAGGTGAATTCCGATTCCCAGTTCAGTACGTCAATCGTCCTAACTTAGACTTCCGCGGTTTTGCTGGCACCGTTGCCTCTGGCCGTGTCAGTGTCGGTGATGAAATCAAGGCGCTGCCGTCGGGTAAAACCTCTAAGGTTGCACGCATTGTAACTTTTGATGGTGATTTGGAGTCTGCGCAAGCGGGCTTGGCAGTAACACTGACCCTTGAAGATGAGATTGATATCAGTCGTGGTGATTTGATTGTGCTAGAAAACGCGCAGATTGAATCCACTAACCACGTATTGGCTGACATCGTGTGGATGACAGAGCAACCATTGCAACCGGGCAAAGCTTACGACATCAAGATCGCAGGCAAGAAAACCGTTGGTCAGGTTGAAACGGTTCGTCACCAATACGACATCAACAACCTATCGACTCACGCTGTCGATGAGTTGCCATTGAATGGTATTGGTTTGTGTGAATGGTCATTGAACGAGACTGTCGCGCTGGATAAATACCGTGAAAGTGCCGATACCGGTGGCTTCATCGTTATCGACCGACTAACCAACGTGACGGTTGGCGCGGGTTTGATTCGAGACCGTTTGGACTCTGTTGAACAGCAAGTCGGTAACTTCTCTGCATTTGAACTTGAGTTCAACGCATTGGTTCGCAAACATTTCCCTCATTGGGATGCCAAAGATCTAAGCCAACTACTGAAGTCATAAACGACCAAGTAACAGCTTATTGAATTAGGCGGAAACCGATCGTTTCCGCCATAAAGGACGGGTATATGTGGCAACAAGGATTTGTATTAGCGATTTTGCTCGGCATCATTACTTGCCTGCTCGTTACCCGTATTAAGCCAAGCTTTATATTTGCTGGCGCGGCGTTTATTGCTTTTATGGCTGGCATGATCGACTTGTCGAGCTTAGCCAATAACTTCACTAACTCCTCGTTACTGACTTTAATTCTTCTTATCCTCGCATCAAGTGCGTTGGAGAAAACTCGCTTAATCAGTTGGGTTAGCCGCAATATCTCTGAAGGTAGGCTAGGCACCGTGGTTGCGAAGTTGGGTATTTCCACAGCGTTACTTTCTTCTTTTACCAATAACACGGCAGTGGTGGTTTCTTTGATCGGTGCGATCAAACGTAATCAACAGCACGCGCCATCTAAGTTACTTATCCCTTTGTCATACGCTGCCATTTTAGGTGGCACCCTGACATTGATCGGCACATCAACCAACTTGATCATCAATAGCTTTGTTGAAGATGCCGGATTGCCGAGCTTAAACTTTTTCACACCCACCTTGATCGGTTTAGCTGTTTTGATCGGCGGCGTGTTGATCCTTATTCCTCTTAGCTATTTTTTACCCAGCTACGATGATGGTTCTCAAGATGATCTGCCTTACTTTTTAGAAGCCAGAGTGGAGCCGGGCTCACCGTTAGTTGGTCGCAGCGTAAGTGAAAACAACCTCAGAGCATTGAGAAAACTGTTCTTAGCGGAAGTGATTCGAGACGGTAAGACCACCGCATCTATTGACCCTGATTTTATTCTTCAAGCTCGCGACCGATTGCTGTTTTGTGGTGATGTAGAGAGTGTTGCAACACTGCAAGAAATCCAAGGTTTAACCCTGTTTGGTCAGCATCATTTGAATGGCCAGAGCTTTGTTGAAGTGGTGGTGAGTTCGTCGGCAAGCTTCTGTAACAAAACCCTGAAAACCAGCCAATTTAGAGATCGTTTCGATGCGGTTGTGGTTGCTATTCGTCGTGGCCATGAACGCCTAGAAGGTGGGCTAGGGAATATCACATTGACCGCTGGTGATACCTTGATTTTGGTTCCAGGTAAACGCTTTGAAGAACAGCGCCAACAACACAACAAAGAGTTTGTGTTGATGAATGACTTAGATTCGAGTGCCAAGCTTGATGCCGACAAATCGACGTTCGTGTTGCTCGGCTTTGCTAGCGTGATTGGTTTAGCCCTTGTCGATGCAGTACCGATTATCAAAGGCTTAGCTGGTTTTCTACTGTTGCTGGTGGTATTTGGCGTGGTGCAGCTGGGTGAGCTCCGCCGCCGTTTCCCAGTTGATATTGTGGTGATCGTGGGCTCTGCACTTTCTATTGCTCAACTGATGATTTCATCGGGTTTATCTGAGCGGATGGGGCTGATGTTTATGGAGGCGTTTAATGGCTGGGGCGTATTCGGTGCGTTAGTTGCTACCTACTTTATGACTTTGGTTTTGACAGAGCTGGTGACCAATAATGCGGCTGCAGCACTCTCATTTCCGATTGGCTACAGTATGGCAGTAGGTTATGGCGTTGACCCTATGCCGTTCATCATGGCGGTACTGTTTGGTGCCAGTGCCAGTTTTATCTCTCCATACGGCTACCAAACCAACTTACTTGTTTATAGCGTAGGTAATTACCATTTAACGGATTATCTGCGTATCGGCATTCCAATCTCGATTGTATATTCGGGCTTGGTGCTGACCCTAATTCCTTATTTTTTCCCATTTTAATGCTGTTTATTTAAAGGACTAATTATGACCGCAGTACTCAAATCCAAAGATGAGAATGTTGTGTGGCATCAACACTCGATTGATAAAACATTTCGCGCGGATCTGAAATCACAAAAGCCAGCCGTGCTCTGGTTCACGGGGTTGTCTGGTTCTGGTAAATCGACAGTCGCTGGAGCATTAGAAAATCGCTTGGCACAGCTTGGTTACCATACTTATTTATTGGATGGCGACAATGTGCGTCATGGATTATGTAGTGACCTTGGCTTCTCTGAGCAAGATCGTCGAGAGAACATCCGTCGTATTGGTGAGCTTGCTAAATTGATGGCAGATGCAGGCTTGATCGTGTTGTCAGCCTTTATTTCTCCGCATCAAGCTGAAAGGCAACTCGTGAGAGATTTATTGCCGGAAGGTGAGTTTCTTGAGGTGTTCGTCAATACGCCATTAGAGGTTTGCGAACAGCGTGATCCTAAAGGTCTGTATAAGAAAGCACGTGCCGGAGAAATCCCGAACTTCACAGGTATTAGTTCAGTGTACGAAGCGCCTCTGAACCCTGAGATTGATCTACCTGCAGGTGAGAAGACACTCGATGAATTGGTCGAACTGTGTATTGATGCGTTGGAGAAGCGAAATATCTTAGCCAACTGAGATCGTTGGTATGACTAAGGCTACTCAGCTGTTTATCTGTTTATTCACGACCGATAAATAGTGCAGCCTTAGTTTACCGAGACAAGAAACCTATCCTCTAGATTCTCTTTATTCCTCTCTATACTTCACTTTTTACACCGTCAATTTTAGCTCCGTCGAGTGTCTAGACGGTGTAATTTACGCTGCTTTTCACTTCTGTCTGTACTGTGAATTTCTGGCTCAATAGTGCAATCAGTTGATCGTAATACTGCGTGTTTGGCTTGTTACCGAGCAAGGTACAAAGCTCATTGCCTGTAGGGCTGAATCGGTAGTAAACCAGCTTCACGCCTTTTGATAATGGTGCCAGTGACATGCTCTTACCTTGATAGGTTAGGTGCAGGGCTGGATCGAAATCAATCTCTCCGGATTCTAATTCTGTGCCCAGAATAATCCCGAGCTCTATCAAGTGGAGCAAGCTGGAGTAGGGCAGGTTGTGCCCACCAAGGTTGATGGTGTTGGTGGTGTCCCTTTTGCCAAAGTTGAATAGCCCAGCATGAGATTTAAAGCCGAGTAAGAGCTTTCTGCTGTTATCGCTACCAAAGCTACAACCCAGTGATGCTGCCCTTTGTAGGGTTAACGCTTCTTTTGGTGTCATGTCTTTTAAGATTTGCAGTGCCTTCATCGACGTCGAGCCTGGGTTGGTGACTTCTCGTTTCAGTACTTGAGCCCATAGCCTCTGCATCGATGTATTGTGGATCTCTTGTGCCATGTCGAAGAAACGGTATAACCAGTCCTGATCCGGGTCTCCAGCCGCTTCATCCTTACATGAAGAGTGCGCCAACTTTAGAATCTGTTCTAGGTTCTTTTGGCGAAGCTCTCTACGTTTTTTCTCTCGCAATAGTGCCCGTTCGATAAGCGTACTCTCAGCTTTATCCTTTGGCTTGGCACTATGACTAATTAAGGAATCGAGGCCGAAGCTTTGTGCGATGTGCAGCATTCTGCTGGCACTGTCGGCAATATGAGGCTTTTTCTCATGCTTATGCTGTGTGTCGCTAGCATGCTCAATGATCACTGGCTGTTTGGTTTTTGACATAAGAGTACCGTTAGGAGACGACTCAAAACCAATCGTAGTAAATAATTGCTCAGCCTAGCTTGTTAAAACGCTTGATAACTGAGCTACAATTTTTGATTGTAGAATAACCACTTATCAAAAAGCTCCGCCTTGTTCTCAAGGCTTTTTCCTACGCTATTTCTGAACACTTACTTATTGTGATTGGTATAACTGTCTAAAATGTAACTCTTTATCTTATTGGTGGCTAGATTTTGCGAGCATAGTTGAAGGTTTCAACAAAATTTTACTTTTGTTAATGATAATAAAATGTTAAATTTGTTGTAATTCTCAAGGAGGAGTTATGAATCAAGTCAATGATAACAAGCTGAAGAAACAGCTTAGTATAGGGTTATTACTCGCGATTTATGTCGCTGTTCTAGCTTACTTATCTAATTACATCGCGTAATTCAGAAGAAAATTATCGTTATTAAACTGTTATTGAATGATCACACTCGTTCAGTGACGGCAGCTCATCCTTGAGCCACCCTTCTAATGACTACATGTCGTCATACTCTTCAATCGCAGTACCTTCAATAAGATAACCGGTTTGCGCTAAGTCATGGCTGATTGACTCAGTTTTCAGCGTTCCGACCAAATAGATCACATCCCATAACTGCTGTATTGGTGCACCTTTCGGGAACTTCACGTAGATGATTTGGTTCGGTGGCGGCGGTGGCACGTGGATACATGCGCCAAAGTACGGTACCAGCAGAAACTCAGTGATCATATTCTCATCACCTTCCAATGGAATCACAAAGCCAGGAATCTTCACTGTGCTGCCATTCAGCTCTGGGCGAACAGCACCAAGTGTCGATTGTTGAGGTTTGTCCATACTATTGTGGTCAACCATCGGCATACCAAATGAATCTAGCTGAGCACGTTCTGATTCTGGAATCAAATCAATCCATTCAAGTGTTAATACCGATTCGTCATTCTGAGTGGTTTCAGCGTGAGCTGTACTGATAAATGGGAACAGAAGTAGCCCAAGTATCAGTAGGAATTTGCGTTGCATCGTAGGTTCCTATTTTAGATTCGAATCGTCATGCCATCAGACAATGACTGGCGGTAAGCCCTGAAAGCGGGAATAAAGCCGATAATGATTCCAGCAACTTGTACCAGCATAAGCAGTTTCCACTCATGCGGTGTGATTGCGGATATCGATATGTTGATACCATAACTTTGTTGCACAATAGGAGCAACCACTGCGATCAGCGCAAACAATACTGCAACACCTAATGTAATGCCAAGGAAGGTTAGCGCACTGGCTTCACTGATCAGTAAACCAAACACATGACGAGGTCTTGCGCCCATCGCACGTAGGATGGCCATCTCTCGGCGCCTTTCTTGCAAGCTAGTGAGTAGGCTACTGAGCATGCCCAATAAACCGGCGACGACAACAAACCCTGAAACAATCAGTAGTGCTTGTTCTGCTACAGCCATCATTCCCCACAATTCGTGAAGCGCAATGCCCGGCATAATGGCGCTTAAAGGTTCTTGGCGGTAGTTATTGATTTCTCGTTGCAGTGCGAAGGTTTGGATCTTCGATTTAAGGCCAACCATCATCGCGGTAATCTGCTTCGGTTGGAAGTCACGTTGCTTTAGCGCTTCAGCATTCGGTGTGTGCCCGAGGTTGGCACCTGATTCCCAGCCAACATGAATTGCTTCGATTGCCTCTAGCGATACGTGTACGGTTTTGTCTACTGGTGTTCCTGTTGGCGCGAGTATTCCCACAATCTTGAAGGGCAGATTATCGTGACGGCTAAACGCAACATCACTGATACCGTGCGCAAGAATGATTTGATCACCTATTTTGTAATCTAGCTTCTTCGCGACGTCGGCACCAATCACTACGTCAAATAGCTGATTAAACTCTTTACCTTGTTGGAAAGTAAGTAATTGCTTACTTCCATAGCGATAGTTTTCAAAGTAACTATGATTTGTACCCATCACACGGAAGCCTTTGTGTGAATCGCCCAATGATATTGGTATCGCCCACTTTACTGCGTTGTGCTGGCTAAATTCTTCATAGCTTTTCCAGTCGATGTTGTTGGTCGCATTACCGATTCTAAATACGGAATAAAGCAGCAGGTTTACCTGACCAGAGCGGCCACCGACGATAAGGTCAGTACCTGAAATCGTATTGGCGAAGCTGCTCTTAGCTTCGGTTCTAACGCGTTCTACGCCGAGCAAGAGAATGACAGATACCGCCACCGTGAGAATGGTGAGAATAGCCGTGGCTTTACGGTTGAGTACGCTTTTTAAGGCTAAGTGAGTAATTACTTTCATACGACAACCTTAGCTTGGTTAACGGTTTTTAAATCTATGGTTCGAGTAAATAATTTTTCTAGTGTTGGATCATGGCTAACAAAGATAAGAGTAGAACCTGCCTGGTTGGCTTGTTCTAACAACAGTTCGATAAAAGCTTCTCGGTTGTCATGATCCAAAGCCGAGGTTGGCTCGTCGGCAATAATGATTTTGGGTTGGCCGATCAAAGCACGAGCGGCAGCAACACGTTGTTGTTGACCGATGCTTAACTCGGTAACGGGCTTGTCCATTAAAGCTTGAGGTAGTTTTAATCTGAGTAACAACTCTCGAGCCGTCTCTTGTAAGCTTTTCTGGCTTTCAGCGACTTGCTGTTTACGTATCTGTGAAAACTGGCAAGGAAGCGTCACGTTATCGATAACTGATAGATAAGGAAGCAGGTTAAATTGTTGGAAAATATAACCAATATGATCGGCTCTGAATTTATCTCTTTGACGAGGTGTAAGCTGAGTGAGGTCTTGATCAAGGATAGAGACTTCTCCTTGCTCAGCTTGGTTGATTCCGGTCAGTAGCCCTAACAAAGTTGATTTTCCACAACCACTTGGCCCTTTAATAAAAAGGTGCTCTTGGGCTTGGATGTGAAGAGAGGGGATCTCTAGCGTTGGTGGTAATTCAGGCTTCCAACGAAAGCTGATATTTTCGAGTTTGACCACAAGTGATGAACTGTCAGAAGACATGCTAGCTCCAATAATTAAAGCGGTGTATCTACTGGACAGTAATTTGAAACATAAATTCCCAGGAACACACCGATTTGAACAGCCAAGTAAGCGATGACTTACCTGGCTGTTTATTTTACGTTTAATCCGATCTAGGAGTGATTAGAATCGGAAACTAATACGCTCTGCGTTAAGCACTTCTTGTACTTGAGCTGTGTCTGTTAGTAGGTTCACCGTCATTTTTTCAGTGTTGCTGAACTTAGAGAACCACTGAGTGCTAACTGTGTCTAGCTTAGCAACATCTGAACATTCATAGTGGTACTCAACAGTGAACTCACCGTGGCCACCTTCTGAGTGATCGTGGTGGTCGTGACCTTCGTGGTCATCATGATCGTGCTCAGCGTGGTCATGGTCTTTGTGGTCATCATGATCGTGTTCAGCGTGGTCATGGTCTTTGTGGTCGTCATGATCGTGTTCAGCGTGATCATGGTCTTTGTGGTCGCCATAACCGTGTTCCGCATGGTCATGGCCTTCATGGTCGTCATGACCGCCTTCTAAGGTGTTTGCTACAGACTTGAACTTCAGAGTACAACTCGCATTGTTAAAACTAAACAGCTCTTCTGGCTTGTTTAATTGTGCGATAGCCTGTTCAAACACTTTCTTCTGTTCTGCAGTTTTTGGAGCATGTTCAAACCCAACCACATCTGCGCCTGGAGCTGTTACTTCAACAAGCAATTCTTGCCCATCTTGCGCGATGTTTACTTCAACTTGGCCATGTACGTGTGCATCATGAGAGCGGAATTCTTCGTTAGCTAGAGCATTTGTAGAGACAGTCATGCCGATAACAACGGCTAAAAAAGTAGGTTTCATGTTTTTTCCTGAATAAAGGTTAATTAAAAAGTAGTGGTAATTAAGCGATATTTACAGGAGGTGAGCGTGCCAAATAAGCGAAATATAGCCGCTGTAGTGAAGTTACTGACTCTGTAATAGCGACAGTAAATTCCGAATGGAACTCTGGAATCTGTGGTAGTGAGTGCGCTGTGATGAACTGATTAAGCGAAAACAGCTCACAATGGTGTGAAGTGTGGTGCTCTGGTGCGATATCCACAATGTGTGTTGCGGCTAACACGCTTAACATGAGCATAAGCCCAAGCAAGAAGCCTGTTTTGCGTTTCACATTGTTGGGTGTGTTTTGCCACATCAGGATGATTAACCACAGAATTAAAAAAAAGGATAATGTTATAATATAACAATATCCTTTGGTTAGGTCTCGAAAAAGACGCGAATATCTTATTAAAGGCTCGCTTTAATCAACTCAATGACTTGAGTGACTTCTGATTCGTTTAATGCACCTTCTTTTACAAACAAGATTTTACCTTGCTTGTCTTGAACGATAATCGCTGAGCTTTCTTCTTTTAGAGCCCATGTTGACGCAACGGCGCCGTCTTCATCTAGGACCATAGAAGACCATGGAAATTCTTCTTTGCTGCTTTCGGCAGAGGACTTAACAAAAGACCCAGTACCCCAAATCGCATCATCTTGGTTGATGATAGTGGTGGTTTGGTAGCTGTCTTCTGAGAATTTCGATGCGGTAATGGCTGCCATCAGTGGTGCGTTGAGCTCTTTAGAGCTGCTGCGGCCAGCGATAGCTTGAACGACGCGAACTTTACCTAGAAGATCATTGGTTGCCCAAGCTTGATATCCAGTATTTCCGTCGTTTAGAACAATCTCACCATAGTTACTCACATCGACGGCAGGCAGGGTAGCGCCTACTGATAGGTTGTGAGCATTGGCGAAGAGTGGAGAGGCTGCGGCTAGAAAAGCCAGTAGAGTTTTGTTTTTCATTATATTTTTGTTCCGCTTATTGGTTTGCACAGGAAGTATAATATGAAATTTGAAAAATGCCTCTTTAACTTTTTTATCGTACGACGTAGAAAGAAGTTGCAGGCTTGTTACCAAAAGGTATAATGCATCAATATCAAGATGAACAATAGATTATCTTGCTGTTTGCTAAAGGAATTAGCGATTAAATGTGCTTTGAACAGCGACGCTGTTCAGGCATGTGACTGTAGTACTCAAATGGAATTGAGGTTGTATTATGTTAAGAAAATTTTCTACTTACCGTCCACGTCAGGTGGCGCGTTTCGTTAAAGTCCTGTTCAAAGGCCAATTTGCTATTGAAGGTGTTGGAGAGTTTCGCTTCGACCAAGGCAAGGTGCTACTTCCTGAAGTTTCAGACAAACAAAAGCTCACTATTTTTAAAGAAGTTAACGGCACCATTGCAGCGTTGCCGGTGTAACTGAGCTTTATCGATTTGTCTTGCACCGAATAGATTAACAATGAAAAGGGCTTCCTGATGGAAGCCCTTTTTTAATGCGTGTCGTTCACGATGGTATGTCGAACGGCACTTTATTGTGGAGGGAAGCACACACCTGTTCCACCCAACCCGCAATACCCATTCGGATTTTTAGCTAGGTATTGCTGGTGGTAGGTTTCTGCGAAAAAATATTTTCCAGCAGGCAGAACTTCCGTCGTGATCTCGTTGCCTAAAGATTCAGTCATTGCTCGTTGATATTCACGTTTAGAGTGCTCAGCGATAGATTGTTGTTCTTCACTGAAGGTGTAAATCGCAGAACGGTACTGAGTCCCTAAATCGTTGCCTTGGCGCATCCCTTGAGTTGGGTCATGACGCTCCCAAAAGGTTTCAAGTATTCGAGCTAGAGAGGTTTGTTCACTATCAAATATGACACGAACGACCTCGGTATGGCCGGTTTGCCCAGTACATACTTGTTCATAAGTGGGATTAACTGTGTATCCGCCAGCGTAACCAACGGATGTTGAAATAACGCCATCCAATTGCCAAAACAAACGCTCAGCTCCCCAGAAGCACCCCATACCAAACAGGACTTCTTGTTGAGAGCCCGTGGGTGCATCGAGCAGGTCGGTTTGATTGACGAAATGGCGCTCAGTGATTCGAATTGGGTCAGTATTTCCCGGTAGTGCGGTTGCTGCAGAAACCAGTTGTTGTTTGTTTAGCATGTTATATTCCTTTTCGCATACGTTTACCGCGCTGGCTTTTATTTAACGTGGGTTCATATTAACTGTTGGTCAATATTGAATAAGTCTTTAAATTAGACCGTGTTATTCCAGGATTTATTACAGACTCAATGCCTATTTAGCGGTATTATTTCTTTTCACTTATTAACGTATTGATAACTTCTTCACCAATTAAACATGATAAGAAAAACTTTACCAGTTCTGATTGGCACTCTATTGTCATCGACGCTCGCTTTCGCTGACGTTTCCCTTGAAATCAAAGGGCTAGATGGAGCGCTTGAGGATAATGTTGATGCTTATCTGAGTGCGATCCCTGAAGAAGAGTATTCGGTTTCACTAAGATTCCAATCCCGCTTGGAATCTATGATTAAAGAAGCCCTGAATGCGTTAGGCTACTACCACCCTAAAATCACATTTACTCACTCCGAAGATGATACCGAAATGACCGTTACGGTTGAGCCGGGAGAGCCTGTTGTTATTTATACTTCAGATATCGTTCTAACTGGTGAAGCCAAGGATGACCCAGACTTTTTAGCCTTGATAGCGAAGAGTAGCTTGTCTAAAGGTTCGACTCTGAATCATGGTAATTATGACTCTTTGAAATCGTCGATCCGCAACCTTGGCTTAGCGAAAGGCTACTTCGATGGTGCTTATGATCTTAGTAAGCTAGAAGTCGCTCCTGAATTGAACCGCGCTTATGTTCGTCTTCATTATAACAGTGGTATCCGCTATCACTTTGGTACTACTCAGGTTACTGGTAGCCAGATAGAAGAAGATAAGGTGCAGTCACTTAAACCATTTGAGGATGGCGAACCTTACTCAATCACCAAAGTCGGTGAGTACAACCAAAACCTGTCCAATACGGATTGGTTCTCCTCGGTATTTGTTGAACCAGATTTAAGCCAGTTAGGCGAAGGCCGAGAGATCCCGATGAAGGTTAGCCTTGCTCCGCAAGCTCGTAACCAAATCGAAACGGGTATCGGTGTATCCACCGACCTTGGCGTAAAAGGCACTCTGAAGTGGAAAAAACCTTGGGTTAATGAACAAGGCCATAGCTTCAATAGCAGCCTGTCGATTTCTAAACCTGAACAGACGATTACCGCTACCTATAAAATACCTCTGGATGACGTGCTGAACGACTACTATCAAGTTAAGTACGGTATGAAAAACTTGGATAATCGTGATACCAAGAGTTTGGAGTCAAACTTAGCGCTAGAAAGATATTGGCGACTGGATAACGGTTGGCAACGCACGGTCTTCATTCGATACTTGGTCGAAAACTATGAGCAAGGTTTGCAGGATGATTTAGCGCAATTTGTGCTGCCGGGTATCTCTTTCTCACGCACTCGAACGCGAGGCGGTTCGATGCCGATGTGGGGCGATAAACAAACCATTATGGTTGAAGCGGGTGATGATACCTTGTTATCTGAAACTAAGGTTGTTCGTTTTCAAGGTCAAACCGCTTGGATTCGAAGCATTGGCGACAATCACCGAGGCTTAACTCGACTTCAATTTGGCGGCAACTTTGCCGACGAGTTTGATAAGCTATCTCCCTCCCTAAGATTCTTTGCTGGTGGTGACAATAGCATTCGTGGTTATGGTTATGAGTCGATCTCTCCTCGAGATGAAAGTGGCGCACTAACTGGTGCCAAATTCATTGCAACCAGCTCGTTTGAATACCAATACCGCTTGGTTGGAAACTGGTGGGGCGCAGCATTCTACGACATTGGTGATGCCTTCAATGATAAACCTGAATGGAAACATGGTACCGGCGTCGGGGTTCGTTGGGCGTCGCCCGTCGGCCCTGTGAGCTTAGATTTTGCTTGGGGTCTAGATGCAGCAAAAGGTGATGAGTTCCAGTTACACTTTAGTTTAGGGCCAGAATTATGATCAAAGTGATGGGCAAGTGCATCAAGTGGACGTCGATCTCATTGACGTCTATTTTGCTGTTGTTGATAGCCTTGCTAGGTTTTGTTTTGTTCACCAATCCAGGGTTGAACACTGTGTTGTGGGGCGCTGAAAAAGCGTTGCCACAGCTTAAAGTGGAAAGCACTAAAGGGGCTCTGTTCCCGAGTTTTACGCTTAATAATGTTCAGTTTAAAGATGACAGCCTGCATATCGACACCAAAGTTCAAAAGCTGAACTTGGCGATTAATCCTCGCTGTCTGCTCGACCCTAAGTTGTGTGTCGATCGTTTAGCGATTCAAGGATTGGACTTCGCATTTACTGAACTGCCTCCGGCCTCTACAGAAGAAACAGAACCTACTCCGCCCGTAACATCGGTAAAAACACCGTTGCCAATCGTAATCAACCGTATCGCTTTGTCTGATATCAAGTTGAATATCTTAGGGCATGAAATTGAATGGAGCCTGTTCTCTACGGCTTTGAGTATGCAGGGAGAAACGCTGACGGTATCGCCAACCTTATTCAATGATCTGAAGGTTAAGCTTGCTGAGTCGACAGAAGAACCGCAAACAGAAACAGTAGAGCCAGAATCAACCGCTAAAACTGCGATCGAGCTGCCTGAAGTCTGGATTCCTTTACAGGTTGTACTGGAGCGTTTTGACCTCAACCGTTTCACCTTAGAACAAGAAACCCCAATTGTGGTGAACCATCTTGGGCTAGAAGCTCGAGCAGGTAAACATACGGTAGATGTTTCTACTCTAGAGCTCGATATGCCACAAGCAAGCGCTAACCTTGCGGCTAAGGTTGAGCTTAAAGGTGGCTATCCGTTAGATCTTTCTTTAGATGCTTTGGTGAAAGAAACCGACCTCGCTGGTCAGAAGCTATCGCTGAAAGCACAAGGTAGCGTGGCCAAATTAAGCCTAGAGTCTCAGTTTTCTGAATTGATTGAGGCAAAACTGTCTGGGGATATTCAACCCTTAGAGCCAACTCTGCCATTTAACCTTCTTTTGGAGGGAGGTAAAGCGCAATGGCCTCTTACTGGTAAAAGTGACTACCAAGCTGCAATTGAGAAATTCAAAGCCGATGGCTCATTAGATGGTTTTAATGTGCAGCTCAAAGGCGAAGCGGATGGTAAGGAAATTCCGGCCTTAACAATAGACCTGCAAGGCAAAGGCACCACGGAACAAATTGAACTTGAACGTTTGAAACTGAATACCTTGGGTGGAGAACTAAATGGTGTGGTCAAAGCGAACTGGAAGAGTCTCGTTAACTGGCAAGCTGACGTGACACTTAAAGACATTCAGCCGGGCCTGCAATGGCCAGAAGCCGAGGGTAACATTAGCGGAAGCATCGTCACCTCGGGTGAGTTGACGGAAGCGGGCGGCTGGGCGATTGAATTGCCTAAACTGGATATTGAAGGGATCTTACGAGAATATCCTCTCGATATCGAAGGTCAGTTGTCAGCGTCGGATCGCAGCGCGAACGGTGAACCAAAGCTGAAAACCAGCGGTTTGAGTTTGGCTCATGGTGTTAACTCGATTAAGGCACAGGGGCAACTTGATAAGCAGTGGGACATGGGCGTTGAGATCTTCTTCCCTGAGCTTGCAAAAAGTAGTTCTGAGCTGAAAGGTAGAGTGATCGGTAGCATCCAACTTAGTGGCCCAACGAAAGAGCCTGAAGTCGATCTTGCTTTAAATGTTGATAAGGTCGATTGGAATAACGAAGCAACACTAGAATCCTTGTCGCTTAATGGCTCTTTGGTTCCTCTGCCATTACCTGAAGCCCAAGCCGATCTTGTACTCAAAGCTAAGAACTTAACCTATCAAGATCAAAACGTGGAAAGTATTGATCTCACGGTGAGTGGTGGTGAGAAGAAACACACAGTGACACTTGATGTGATATCCGACATCGTGTCGACAAGTTTGGCCATCTCTGGAGAGTTGATTCAAAAGCCTTCTATT
Source organism: Vibrio sp. 10N.222.52.C3 (assembly GCF_041474195.1). Lineage (NCBI taxonomy): Bacteria > Pseudomonadati > Pseudomonadota > Gammaproteobacteria > Vibrionales > Vibrionaceae > Vibrio > Vibrio sp. 10N.222.52.C3. The sequence goes on from NZ_JBFRTQ010000136.1 coordinate 28,709, forward strand.
ATTTGGGATGGGTCGTTAGACCGCGTCAAAATAACCACTCAGCAAGGTCCTTGGGTATTAGATCAACCTGTCGCGATAAAGGCGGATGTCGATAAACAGTTTGCCGATGTTCAAGCGCACTGTTGGAAGCAATCTGGTTCGAGTGTGTGTTTGGATGAAGACGTTCGTGTCGGTAAATCGGGTGAGGCCAAGGTGGCCATCAATCAATTCGATTTCGAGCAGATTAAAGCCTTTGTGCCTAAAGAGACGCAATTGCAGGGCTTAGTCAATGCGACCGCTCATGCTAAGTGGTCTGAACAAGGTGAACCTGAGGTTACGGTAAGTGTTGATATGCCGAAAGGTCAGGTTGTTCAACAAGTTGGTGAGCTAATTACACTGGGTTGGGAAAGTATTGCATTGAATGCCCAGCTGAAAGATAACAAATTGGATGCCGATTTTAAGCTGGATGTTTCCGACAATGGTGACCTGTCTGGTACGGTGTCGTTACCGGATATTCTTGCCGAAGACAAAATGGTCGATGCGGCAATTAAGCTGACCACGTTCCATCTTGATTTCTTACAACCAATTCTAGGTGAATACAGCTTATTGAAAGCCGACCTTGAGAGTGATCTTCAAGTTAAAGGCTCTCTGATGCACCCTCAAGTCTTTGGTCAATTCTCTGTTGATGGTATTCAAGTCAAAGGCGATGTTACGCCTGTTGATGTGAAAGATGGCCGCATCGACCTCGACTTTGATGGTTATAGTGCAAAACTGGATGCGAATGTCGAAACACCTGATGGTCACCTTGATATTGAGGGAACCGGAGATTGGCAAGATCTTAAAGCATGGCATTCGAACGTTAGAGTTTTCGCTGATGAGTTGATGGTTGATATCCCACCGATGGTTAAGGTGAAGGTCGTACCTGATATGACTATTGATGTCACACCAGATCTGGCGAAAATCACCGGTGATATTGCATTACCATGGGGACGAATTGTTGTTGAAGATTTACCACCGTCAGCGGTTGGCGTCTCTTCTGATCAGGTTATTTTGAATAAAGATCTAGAGCCAGAAAACGAAGATACGATTCCATTCAATGTGATGACGAATATTAATATCTCCATTGGTGATGACTTTAAACTGTCTGCCTTCGGTCTTGAAGGTGATTTGGTCGGTAAGCTCAACGTGGCTCAAAAAGACCAAGGTCCATTTATTACAGGTGAAGTGAACATCGTCGATGGTACTTATCAATCATTCGGGCAAGACCTCTTGATCGAAGAGGGTAAGATCCTAATGAATGGACCACCGGATCAGCCATACGTAGCCATCAACGCGATTCGTAATCCTGATAATACTCAGGATGACGTGACCGCTGGTATTCGAGTGACTGGCCCTGCGACAGAGCCTACCATCGAGATTTATTCTGACCCAGCGATGCCACAAGCGAACGCACTGTCTTATATTTTGCGTGGCCAAGATATCGACGGTGAGTCGAGCGGTTCGATGACAACGACTTTAATCGGTTTGAGTTTAGCGAAGAGTGGTAAGGTTGTTGGTGAAATCGGTGAAGCCTTTGGTGTAAAGGACTTGCAACTGGATACTGCAGGCTCTGGCGATGACTCTCAAGTGACGGTAAGTGGTTACATCCTGCCTGGCTTACAGGTGAAGTATGGTGTGGGTATCTTTAACTCGTTAGGTGAGTTTACCGTTCGTTATAGATTGATGCAGGATCTCTATGTTGAAGCTGTTTCTGGCCTAGACAGTGCTGTGGATCTTCTCTATCAATTTGAGTTCGAGTAGAGCCGTATGGGAGGGCATATGCAGCATCTTGTTTTTGTCTATGGAACCTTGAGGCAAGGTCAGTCCAATCACCATTATTTGCAGGGCTGCGATTTATTAGGGCAGTTTGATACACCTAAGGAATACGCACTTTTTGATTTAGGTGCCTATCCGGCGATGATTTTGGGAAAGAAAAGTGTCGCTGGTGAGGTCTATATCATTAACGACGAAATTTTAGAGTCGCTCGATCGGCTAGAAGATGTTCCTGTTGAGTATCGTCGCGAGCAAATAGAGACTATATTTGGATTAGCATGGGTATATTTGTATCAGCTTGATCTAACAGCTAATAAAGAAATACTTTCGGGTAACTGGTGTCAGCGGAACAATGATTCCTAACTAGTTAATCACCTTACGAGACAACAAAAAGCCAGCACTGAGGTGCTGGCTTTTTAATAGCGTTAGTTTGAGAATGAAATGAGAGGGTTACTCAGGGTTCAGCTCAAGAAACTCTTCTACTTTACGTACCATTTTTGTTGAACCAACGAAGAAAGGCACACGTTGGTGTAGCTCAGTTGGTTTGATATCCATGATACGCTGTGCACCGTCTGATGCAATACCGCCAGCTTGCTCCATAAGGAAAGCAATAGGGTTGCATTCATAAAGCAAACGCAATTTACCTTGAGGGTGGCTCTCTGTACTTGGGTATAAGTAGATGCCGCCTTTTAGCAAGTTACGGTGGAAATCAGACACAAGAGAACCAATGTAACGTGACGTGTAAGGGCGGTTATCGCTTGGCTCGCTTTCCTGACAGTATTTGATGTACTTCTTAACACCGGTTGGGAAGCGGATGTAGTTACCTTCGTTGATCGAGTAGATCTTGCCTTCGTCTGGAATCATCATGTTTTCATGAGATAGACAGAAAGTACCCAGAGATGGATCGTAGGTGAAACCATTTACGCCAGCACCAGTTGTGTAAACCAGCATGGTTGAAGAACCGTAAATTACGTAGCCGGCAGCTACCTGTTTGTGACCTGGTTGCAGGAAGTCTTCTTGAGTCGGTGGTGTTCCGATTGGAGAGACACGGCGGTAGATAGAGAAAATCGTACCAACCGATACATTTACATCGATATTTGATGAACCATCAAGTGGGTCCATCAACACGACGTATTTTGCGTTTTTGTTGAGCTCTTTATTGAAGGCAACCGCTTCGTCTTCTTCTTCACTTGCAACACCACAAACTTGGTCACGAGCTTCTAGAGCCGCTTTAAATTTGTCGTTCGCGTAAAGGTCTAGCTTTTGTTGCTCTTCACCTTGCACGTTGTCTGTACCAACAGCGCCAGTGATGTCGACTAGGCCAGCCTTGTTGATCTCACGGTTAACAATTTTTGCAGCAAGTCGAATAGACGACAAAAGGGATGATAGATCACCGCTTGCATGGGGGAAGTCACTCTGTTTCTCAACAATGAACTCACCAAGGGTGCGCATCTCAGACATGTTATTTCCTTAAACTTCTCTCAATATTAGGGGGGATTTGAGCACTGTAGATTCGGCCTCTTGAGTGGGCTTTATTCATCTAGACGCTTACCTAAATTCTAAAGGTTAGATCTTTTTAATGGTAATGAACTAAGCGACACAGATCTCACTTACTATGTCGACTCAATTTGTTTTGCATTGCCGCTCGCTTTTAATCGCCATTTAATGATAATGAGTGCAAGCCGTTTTAATTAGGCATTGTTTATTTAGCCAAGCGTTTGGAAGCAATTTATGCATATTCATATCTTAGGAATTTGTGGCACCTTCATGGGTGGTGCTGCGGTATTGGCTCGTCAATTAGGTCACAAGGTTACGGGTAGTGACGCGAATGTTTACCCACCAATGAGCACCTTGTTGGAGTCGCAAGGGATTGAAATTATTGAAGGGTTCGACCCAAGCCAACTAGAGCCTAGGCCTGACCTGGTGGTTATCGGTAATGCGATGAGCCGTGGTAACCCATGTGTTGAGTATGTCTTGGATAACAACCTTAGATACACCTCTGGTCCACAATGGCTGCAAGAGTTCTTATTGCATGACCGCTGGGTTCTTGCGGTGTCCGGTACTCACGGTAAAACCACAACTTCCAGTATGTTGGCTTGGATCTTGGAAGACTGTGGCTATGCACCGGGCTTCTTAGTTGGCGGAGTGTTGGGTAACTTTGGTATCTCTGCTCGCCTTGGTGAAAGCATGTTCTTCGTGGTAGAAGCCGACGAATACGACAGTGCTTTTTTCGATAAACGATCTAAGTTCGTTCATTACCACCCAAGAACCTTAGTGATGAATAACCTAGAGTTCGATCATGCGGACATCTTTGACGATCTTGAAGCGATTAAGCGACAATTTCATCATTTGGTGCGTACTGTGCCAAGCAATGGTCGCATTTTCTCACCTAAGCAAGACAGCGCTATTGAAGATGTTCTAGCTCGCGGTTGCTGGAGTGAAACTGAATCGAGTGGCGAGCAAGGCGACTGGGATGCCAAGAAACTGGTCAAAGATGGCTCTCAATTTGAGGTTTACTTCCAAAATGAATGTGTTGGAACCGTAAATTGGGATTTAGTGGGCGACCACAACGTAAATAATGCTTTGATGGCGATTGCAGCTGCACGTCATGTGGGCGTGACACCTGACCTTGCTTGTGAATCACTAGCTACCTTTATTAATACTAAGCGCCGTTTGGAGTTTAAAGGCGAGGTGGCAGGTGTGTCTGTTTATGATGATTTTGCTCATCACCCAACGGCGATTGAACTTACGCTCGGCGGCTTACGTAATAAGGTCGACTCGAAAAAAATCATTGCCGTTTTAGAGCCTCGTTCCGCCACCATGAAACGTGGTGTGCATAAAGAAACCTTGGCTGATTCGCTTAAACAAGCGGATTCTACCTACTTATTCCAACCGGATAACATTGATTGGTCAGTTCAAGATGTTGCAGACGCTTGTCACCAACCGGCACACGTGAGTGATGACATGGATGCATTCGTTGCTAAAATTGTCTCAGAGGCACAAGCTGGCGACCAAATTTTGGTAATGAGTAATGGTGGCTTTGGTGGCATTCATCAAAAACTGTTGGATGGATTGGCACTCAAAGGCTAACGGCATCCACGACCTTATAATTTGAAGTAATTGAGAACATGACAAAACACGATAAAGCGATAACCCTTGCTTTCACTGGCGCATCCGGTGCGCCTTATGGCCTGCGTTTACTTGAATGCCTTTTGGCAGCCGATTATCAGGTCTACTTGCTGATTTCATCGGCAGCGCGAGTGGTATTGGCGACCGAGCATGAACTTAAGTTACCTGCTGGGCCAGATGCGGCGAAACAAGCTTTGGTTAAACATCTTGGCTGCGACCCTGAAAAGCTGGTGGTGTGTGGCAAAGATGATTGGTTCTCGCCGGTTGCCTCTGGTTCAGCAGCACCTAAACAGATGGTCGTTTGTCCATGTTCAGCGGGAAGCTTGGCTTCGATTGCTCATGGTCTATCAGATAACCTGATTGAGCGAGCAGCAGACGTAGTCATGAAAGAGCGAGGCCAATTGTTGTTGGTGGTTCGCGAGACGCCATTTTCGACGCTTCATCTCGAGAACATGCACAAACTTTCGACCATGGGCGTAACGATCATGCCTGCAGCTCCGGGTTTTTATCATCAACCCAAGTCAATTGAAGATCTGGTCGACTTTATGGTGGCGCGTATTCTAGATCACCTTGGTATCGAACAAGGTTTAGTGCCACGTTGGGGTTACGATCAACGTAATTGATCCAAACTTGATAGCTTATTGTTAAAAATCAAATTACAATTCTGAACACTCATCGGGGAGCGAACCATTCAAATAATGAATGCTAGCTGAGATCAAGCAGGTGCTTGGGACCCGTAAACCTGAACCAGATAATGCTGGCGTAGGAATTGAGTTAGGAACAACCTCTACCGTTCTCCTCCCTCAAACCTGTGCCGCTCAGACCATGGAGAGCGTCCAGTGAAATTCACATTAACTACCCTTGCTGTTACTACAGCTATTTCTTTTTCTGCCTTTGCTGCAGACAACACTTTGACTATATACACCTATGACTCTTTTGCTGCGGATTGGGGCCCTCGTCCTGCCGTTGAAAAAGCATTCGAAGAGAAGTGTGGTTGTGATGTGAATTTTGTCGTTCTAGAAGATGGCGTGTCTATTCTGAACCGTTTACGTCTTGAGGGCGGCAACAGCAAAGCCGATATCTTACTAGGTCTCGACAACAACCTGATGGCTGAAGCGAAAGCGGCGGGCTTATTGGCTGAGCATAATGTTGATACGTCATCGGTAACGCTTCCCAATGGTTGGAACGACAGCACTTTTGTACCCTATGACTTTGGCTACTTTGCTTTTGTTTACAATAAAGAGAAACTGGAAAACCCGCCGAAGAGCTTGAAAGAACTGGTTGAGCAGCGTGATGATCTTAAGGTCATCTACCAAGATCCACGTACATCAACACCAGGCCAAGGCATGATGCTTTGGATGAAATCAGTATACGGTGATGAAGCGACAGCAGCATGGAAGAAGCTTGCTCAGAAAACAGTGACTGTAACCAAAGGCTGGTCTGAAGCTTACTCTATGTTCCTAGAAGGCGAGTCGGATTTAGTGTTGTCTTATACAACGTCTCCGGCTTACCACATTATTGCTGAAAGCGATTCTAAGTATGCAGCAGCAAGCTTCGAAGAAGGGCATTACACTCAAGTGGAAGTGGCCGCTAAGGTTAAAGGCAGCAAGAACGAAAAGCTTGCTGATGAGTTTATGGCGTTTATCCTAAGTGATGAATTCCAATCGGCGATGCCAACAGGCAACTGGATGTACCCAGTGACCGATATTGAGCTTCCAAAAGGGTTCGAGCAACTTACGGTTCCTCAGAAAGCGCTAAGCTTTACGCCCGAAGAAATTGCAGCTAAGCGTAAGCCATGGATTCGTGAATGGCAGAGTGCACTTACTTTTTAATTTGCTTTTAAAAAATTAGCTTTCTAACTTTCTGTATTTAAAGGTTTGTTCGATGTTAACTGAGCGAACCATTTACGGTAAAAAATCAATCTATGATAAAGAAAACACCTAAGGTTGGGATTTGGGTAGCGATACTCATTACCGCCTTCGTGGTTTCAGCAGTTGGGGCATTGCTTAGCAATGCCCCTTCTCTTGATATCAGCCAAGTATGGTCCGATCCCTACTATTGGCATGTAACGAAATTCAGTTTTTATCAGGCGGCACTCTCAACGGTGCTGAGTGTTGGCTTTGCTATACCTATTGCTCATGCGCTGTGTCGTAGACAATTTTTTGGACGCGCTTTGTTGTTAAGGCTGTTCGCGTCGACCTTAGTCCTGCCAGTGTTAGTGGGTGTATTTGGCTTACTTGCGATCTATGGCAATAGTGGTTGGTTAGCTAAGTTTTTGGCGAACTTCGATATTGAATTGCCATTTTCCATATACGGATTGAATGGTATTTTGCTGGCGCACGTTTTCTTCAACTTGCCTTATGCCAGTCGCTTACTTCTGCAAGCGTTAGATACCGTGCCTGCCGAGCAACACAAGCTTTGTGCTCACTTGGGTATGAGTCATTGGAACAAATTCAGATGGGTTGAATGGCCTCGCTTAAGACAGCAATTACCACATGTGTGTGGCTTAGTCTTCATGTTGTGTTTTACCAGCTTTGCTACCGTGATGGCGCTAGGCGGTGGACCTAAATCAACCACTATCGAGCTCGCTATTTATCAGGCGATTAAATTCGACTTTGACCTTCAAGCTGGTGCCTTGCTCGCGATATGGCAAATGCTGCTGTGTGGTGTGCTAGCGGTGAGCATTCAACGCCTATCGAAGCCTATTTCAGTGACGGCCAGTCAGCTGTCGGAAGAGAAATATTTGGTTAAGGACAGCTGGTGGTCAAAAGCTTGGGATAGCTTTTGGATCATCATAGTCTCAATGCTGGTATTGCCGCCATTAGCTATGGTTATCGTCAGTGGAATTAACTCGCAGGCATTAACCGTACTCAGCAGCGAGCCGTTTTGGGCGGCGTTAATGACCTCGGTTAAAGTCGCGTCATTAGCAAGTGTTATCGCAGTTGGTATTGGTATCGCCATACTACTGACTAGCCGAGCATGGCGTTTACAGAACAAGAATTTTCGAGCCGATAAAATCGAGCTGATTGGCACTATTATCTTGGTGACTCCGGGGCTGGTGATCAGTACGGGTATCTTCTTATTACTGCGTTCATTCACCGATGTATTCAGTTTAGCTTTCTTTATCGTGATTGCCGTCAACAGCTTAATGGCGCTGCCTTACGTAATTAAAACCCTAGCTCAACCTATGCTGCATTTGTCTCAGCAGTACCAGTATGTGTGTGCAAGCTTGGGTATGACAGGTTTCACGCGTTTTAGGTTAGTGGAGTGGCGAGCATTGCGTAAGCCGATGGCGCAAGCCTTCTCGATTAGCTTTATGTTGGCGATGGGTGATTTAAGCGCGATTGCTTTGTTTGGTAGCCAAGATTTTAGAACTCTGCCTTTGTACCTATTCCAATTGTTAGGCAGCTATCAAATGGAAGCGGCGGCGGTAGTTTCTGTGAGCTTACTGTTATTGAGTGTCGGCAGCTTTAGCTTAATAGAATTCTTATTTACTCGAAGATCTAAGCTCGATGCTAAAGAATTAAGGAACCGATGATGTTAGTGATGAAAGATGTGGATTACCACTATCACAGAGAGTTGTTTAGCTTTGATTTTCAAGCTGAGCAGGGCGATATTGTTGCGCTTATGGGGCCGAGTGGTGCGGGTAAGTCTACACTGTTGGCGCTAGTTGCTGGTTTCATCGAGCCTACATCGGGTGAGATATCAGTGGCTGGGCAGTCGCTTATTGGTAAAGAAGCACATCAGCGTCCGTTGGCGATGTTGTTTCAAGAGCACAACCTGTTTGCTCACCTTACGGTGCGAGAAAATATTGGTTTAGGTCTGCATCCAGGTTTAAAGCTTACTGCAACCCAAAAGCAAGCTGTGGAGCAAGCCGCAGCGCAAGTTGGCGTCGCTGAGTATTTGGATAGGTTACCTGAGCACTTATCCGGCGGTCAACGCCAGCGTGTTGCGTTAGCGCGTTGTTTTGTCCAACCTCATGATATTTGGCTGCTTGATGAACCTTTCTCTGCGCTTGATCCTTTGCTGCGTGAAGAGATGCTTAGCTTAGTGAAGCGATTAGCGGCAGAGCGAAATATTACGGTCTTGATGGTGACTCACCATTTAGGTGACGCACGCAGTATCGCGAATAAGTTTGTGTTTGTGGCGCTAGGTAAGGTGTTGGTTGAAGACTCGATAGAGGCACTGACGGCGGATCATCCACAGACAGAATTAAGCTCATTTGTTAAAGCGGGTGAGTGACGATTCATCACTCTTGTTTAATCTCTCTGATATTGAGTACGTAGAAAACAAAAAGACCTAGCATGCGCTAGGTCTTTTATTGTCTTACAGAATAAAGCGACAAAGATTAGTCTTCTAGCTTTAGCTCTTTTAAGATTTGGAAGATTTCACGAGAAGCCTTTGCTGGCTTGTTCGCTGATTTCTCTTTGTTAGCTTGGCGAGCTAGCTGACGAAGACGCTGACGGTCTGCTTCAGGGTACATGTCCATGACTTCTGAAATGGCAGCATCGCCTTCAGCAACAACGCGATCACGCAGTTGCTCAAGCTTGTGCAGTTCAGCGGTTGCTTGCGAGTGCTTGTTACGTACTTTATCCAAAGCCGCTTGAATTGGCTCAGGATCAACATTGCGCATTACTTTACCAATGTATTGAAGTTGACGGCGCTTCGCTTCATTTTTAAAGCGTTGTGCATCTTTAATCGCTTGTGCCAAATCTTCAGACAGAGGAAACTTGTCTAATACAGAAGGCTTCAGGGAAACAAGTTCTTCCCCCAGTTTTTGTAGCGCTTCCATGTCGGTTTTCATTTCTGTCTTACTTACCCAGATGATTTCTTCTTCTGGTTCCCATGGGGCTTTTTGGTTTTTGCGAGCCATCTTTTCTGCCTATGTCACTATCTCAAACGAATATATTGCCTATTTTAGCAAGAATCTTGGGGAGAAAGCGAAATTCTTGTTATCCTACGTAATATTGACCTAAAAAATTAGAATAGATATGGATGTAAAACAGCAAGTCGCCCAGCAAAGAGTTGAGCTAGAAGCCGCAGTAGCTAAAGCGTTGGATATGGCATCAGTGAGTGCAGACGCAGCTGAGGTCGCTATTACTAAGTCAACGGGTTTAAGTGTTTCAACACGTATGTGTGAAGTGGAAAACGTTGAATTTAATAGTGATGGTGCGCTAGGTATTACTGTTTATCGCGGCCAGAAAAAAGGCAGCGCATCTACATCTGATCTGAGTGAAAAGGCGATTGCTCAAACCGTCGCGGCCGCACTTGATATCGCTCAGTACACTTCTGAAGACCCATTTGCCGGTCCTGCGGCAAAAGAATACATGGTAAAAGAAATTCCAGATTTGGATCTTTTTCACCCTGATGAACCAAACCCTGACTATGCCGCTGAGATTGCGATTGCTGCTGAGAAGCAAGCGTTAGCTTATAGCGATAAGATCAAACAGAGTGATGGCGCAAGCTACGACAGCCACTATGGCGTTAAGGTTTACGGTAACAGTCATGGCTTACTAGCCAGCTACGCTTCAAGCCGTCATAGCACGAGCTGCTGCGTGATTGGGCAAGGCGCTAATGGTGAAATGGAACGTGACTACAGCTACACCGTTGCACGTCACCGTGACGAACTGTGGACGCCTGAGCGTGTAGGTCAGGAAGCTGCAGAAAAGACGATTAGCCGTTTGGATGCGAAAAAGCTACCAACAGGCCAATACCCAATTATGTTCGCTAACGATGTTGCGACAGGTCTTATCGGTCACCTTGTGATGGCGATCAGTGGCGGCAACCTTTACCGTAAGTCATCTTTCTTATTGGATCATTTAGGTCAGAAAATCCTACCTGATTGGTTCAATATCTCTGAGCGTCCTCACATCCTACGTGGTTTGGCTTCAAGCCCATTTGATAGCGAAGGTGTGTTCACTCAAGATCGTGAAATCATCACTGACGGTGTGCTAGCAACTTACCTACTAACGAGCTATGCCGCACGTAAGATGGATATGACGCCAACCGGTCATGCTGGTGGTATTCATAACTGGTTCGTTAAATCGACCGGTCAAAACTTTGAGCAGATGCTAAAAGAGTTGGGTACTGGCTTCCTAGTCACTGAAGTGATGGGCCAAGGCGTAAACACCGTAACGGGTGATTATTCACGTGGCGCTGCGGGTTTCTGGGTTGAAAACGGAGAGATCCAATACCCAGTATCAGAAGTAACAATCGCAGGTAACCTAAAAGACATGTTTACTCAGATTGTTGCGGTTGGTAATGACGTAGAAACACGTTCGCAAATTCAAACGGGTTCTATCTTGCTTGAGTCAATGAAAGTCGCAGGCGAGTAATTCAATTAACACTAATTGATTGAATTAAAAAAGGGAGCCAATGGCTCCCTTTTTGTTTTCTGTATGTCGCCAAAAATTGGCTAGCTGCTTCTGCTAACTAGATCAGTATGGTCGCTAAGCCTAAGAACACCGATAGGCCGATAACATCAGTGACTGTTGTGAGTGCCATACCGCCAGCAAGGGCTGGATCGATATTCATCTTCTTCAACATCACTGGGATGGTTACACCAGCAATACCTGCGACAATCAAGTTGGTCATCATCGCCGCTGAGATGATGCCTCCCAGTATCCAGTTACCTTTCCAAGCCACCACGATACCACCAATGATAACGGCCCATAGAACGCCGTTTAGGAAGCCGATGGCCGCCTCTTTGAGTAGTAGTTCGCGTTTGTTACTGTCACCGATATGACCGAGTGCCAAACCACGAATCACCAGAGCAACGGTTTGGTTACCCGCAACACCCCCCATCGAAGGCACGATAGTCATCAGAACCGCAATCGCTGCCATTTGATCGAGCGTTGCTTCAAACATGTTTGATACAGATGCTGCCGCCAGTGCTGCGAGTACGTTAGCACCAAGCCACACACTACGACGACGAGCAGATTTTACGACCGGTGCGAAGGTATCTTCGTCATCGTCCATACCCGCCATACTCATCATTGAGTGTTCGGCATCTTCACGGATAACATCAACCACGTCATCGATGGTGATACGACCAACAAGGTGCTGGTTACTATCGATGACAGGCGCAGAAACCCAGTTACGACGTTCAAACAGGCTCGCGATATCTGACGCACTGGTTTCTACCGCGATCGCTTCGTCGGCATCATCCATCACTTCTGAAACAGGGACATCAGGTTGAGTCGTTACTAGCGTGGTAAGTGATAGGTTACCGATAAGACGTTCTTCTTCATCAATAACATACAGAGCATCAGTTGCATCCGGCAGTTCGCCACGCATACGCATGTAGCGCAATACAACGTCAACATCGACATCACCACGAATCGTGATTACGTCGGTGTTCATGATCGCACCCGCTGAATCTTCAGGGTACGACAGGGCAGTTTCAACTAATGCACGATCGACGGAGTCCATTTGAGAAAGGACTTCGCGAGAAACATCGTCGGGTAGGCTTCGAAGTACGTACGCGACGTCATCGGTTTCCATACCTTCGGTTGCTTCTGCCAAGGTCTCAGGTGCCATTTTCGACACAAGAGCATCTTTGACGTCTTCGTTTAGTTCATCAAGAATTTCACCGTAGTCTTCAGGATCGGTGAGTTGCCAGAGTACGTCACGACTTTTGCGAGGGGAGGCTTCTAAAAGGTGTGCAATATCCTCAGGTTCCATGTCCTGAAGTTGTCGGCGTACGTGAACAAATCGGCCGTTTTCTAGGGCTTCGCTGACTTCTTGGAGGGTTTGGTGAGCTTGGTCGAATTCTAATTGCTCTGCCATATTTTCCTCCTATCTCATTATTCTTACAATGCTTGGAATAGTAACTTAATTCTAGGGCTTATTTAAATCATAAACTTAGGTAGAACTAAGATTTAATATAGGTTGGTTCACCGTTTGAGTTTGCGGTGTTGTGAGTAAAGCGTCTTAGCTACTCACCCTCATCAAATTTATCTTCGATAAGGTGGCAAACGGCATCAAGTGCTTGTTGTGAATCAGTACCCGAAGCTTGAATCGTGATGTGTTGGCCTTGGGCTGACTCCAGCATCAATAGTCCCATTACGCTGTCTGCGGTGGCACTTTTATCTTCTTCACTATGAATTGTGATAGTGGCATCAAAGCTTTGTGCAAGCTCAACCAACTTTACGGCCGCTCTAGCGTGAAGACCCAAACGGTTTTGGATCAGTACAGTTCGAGTTAATTCCATGGTTAGCCCTGTTGGTGCGTCTCTAAAGAGGCATGTCTGATTTGAACTTGATGACCAAGTTGTTCGAAGTACTCACCAATTTTCTGGGTTAGATAGACCGAGCGGTGTTTGCCGCCAGTACAGCCAATCGCGACCGTTAGGTAACTGCGATTGTTCTTCTCTAACATTGGTAACCACTGTTCAACAAAGCCTTGGATCTGTTGCTTGAGTTCCAGAACTTCTGAGTGTTCTTCTAGAAAGGAGTGAATTGGTGCATCTAGCCCGGTTAGTGGTCGTAGTGCAGGTTCCCAGTGAGGGTTCGGCAAAAAGCGAACATCAAACACGTAGTCGGCATCACTTGGCAAGCCATACTTAAAACCGAAAGATTGAAAGACGATGATCAGCTCTTGCTTCTCTTTGCCTTCAACTTTAAATCGAACCTTTTCACTCAATTCGTAGAGGTTGCAGTCACTGCTGTCGATCACAATGCTGGCGTGCTCTGCGAGAGGTGTCAGAAGTGTCTTCTCTAAATCAATCGCTTGCTCAAGAGAGAGCTTTTCTTGGCCAATTGATAAAGGGTGGATTCTGCGGGTTTCGCTGTAGCGCTTAAGGAGTGTCTGCTTGCTGGCATCGAGGAACAATACATCAACATCGATGTTTGTAGCTGACTCGAGTTGCTCGAGCGTGTCGGTGACTAACTGAGGCTCTTTCGGTAGGTTACGTATATCAATACTTACCGCAACGTTTTGGTTGCTTTCGCGTACCGATTCGACAAAGTTGTTGAGCAGGTTTACTGGTAGATTATCGACACAGTAATACCCCAAGTCTTCTAGGACTCGTAACGCAACACTTTTACCGGCCCCTGATTGGCCACTAACCACGATTAATCGCATGTTATTGCTCGCAAGTTGGCACTTGAATCATGATGTCGTAAAGCTCTTGATCGCTCTGAGCATTACGCAGCTGTTTAAGAGTCTGCTTGTCGTTTAGTCGTTCTGCCATACAAGAAAGGGTTTTTAGATGCTCTTTGCATTGTTCGCTAGGAACAAGCAGGGCAAATAGTAGGTCGACAGGACGATTATCAATCGCATCAAATTCGATAGGATCTTGGCATTGCAGTAATACAGCTATCGCTTTATCACTGACATTCATACGAGCATGGGGAATCGCGATACCATTACCAATACCGGTACTGCCCATCTTCTCACGGCTCAACATACACTCAAATAGCTCTGTTGAATCTTGACCGCAGCTCTCAGCTGCTATCTGGCTGATGAGCTCAAGGGCTCTTTTTTTGCTTGTGCATTGGACTGCACTTTTGGTGCAGTCCAATGAAAGTACTTCGCTTAATTGCATGTTAGTGACTACTTAGCTTTTCTTTGTGCTTGTTGAGTTGGCGGACGAGTTTATCAACCAATGAATCAATCGCGGCATACATGCTTTCATCTGTTGCTGTCGCATGGATTTCCCCCTGATTTATATGCAGGGTAGCTTCTGCGATTTGATTGATTTTCTCAACTTTTAAAACAACCTGAACGCTATTGATATGATCAAAGAAGCGCTCAAGTTTGTCGAATTTGGTGTGAACATAGTCTTGCATTGAATCGGTAAGATCAACGTGATGGCCTTGAATATTGATTTGCATAGACTTTCCTTTTCAGTTGGTTGCCTGATCATAGTTGCTAAGTAACTAGCGACTAAATGAGCTTATAGCAGGCGTTTACGCTGACTCGATGGGGCAATGCCCAGAGACTCACGGTATTTCGCTATGGTACGTCTAGCTACCTGAATTCCTTGGTCAGCCAGTAAAGCAGCAATCTTACTATCACTTAGAGGCTTCGCGGTATTTTCCGCTGCGACAAGCTTCTTGATGAGTGCGCGAATTGCTGTAGATGAACATTCACCGCCATTGTCAGTGCTGACATGGCTTGAGAAAAAGTATTTGAGCTCGAAGATGCCACGTGGCGTATGCATGAATTTTTGAGTCGTCACACGAGAGATCGTGGATTCGTGCATATCAACAGCTAACGCAACATCATTAAGAACCATTGGCTTCATCGCTTCTTCGCCATGTTCGAAGAAATCACGCTGATGTTCAACAATGCATCGCGCAACTTTGAGTAGCGTCTCATTTCGGCTCTCTAGGCTTTTAATTAACCACTTTGCTTCTTGCAAATTTGAGCGGATGTATTGATTGTCGGCGCTGTTGCCTTTACTGCCCAGATCAGCGTACTGCTGATTCACTTTCAACTTAGGCACGCTATCAGGGTTAATGGTCACTAACCATTTGCCAAGGTCTTTGAAGACAGATACATCTGGAACCACATACTCAGTTTCATCCGGAGTAATCTTACTGCCAGGACGAGGGTCCAGCTGTTGAATCAGTTGCAAAACTTCACGTAGTTCTGCTTCTTTCAACTTGGTCTCTTTGATAACCAGTTTGTAATCGCGATTGCCGAGTTGGTCGATATGGCTAGTAAGTACTAACTTAGCTTCGTTAAGCCAAGGCGTATCTTGGGGAAAGGTTGCCAGTTGCAGTAACAAGCAATCTTGCAGGTTGACTGAACCGACACCTAGCGGATCAAACTGCTGAATTCGTTTACGTACCGCTTCAATTTCATCAAGCTCGATCTCTTCATTGTCGAAGTTTTCAAGGATGTCTTCACAAGTTACAGTGAGGTAGCCGTAGTCGTCGATGGCATCGATTAATGCAAAAGCGATGCTTCGGTCGGTGTCAGTGAATGGCGTTAAGTCGAGTTGCCAAAGTAGGTAATCGTGCAGGCTTTGAGTGGTTTCGCCTTGATAAACCGGCATGTCGTCATCAATCGCAATACCCGTGTTACCGGTGTTCGCGCTGTAGACGTCTTCCCAAGTTGTGTCGATTTCTAGTTCGTTGCCAATCTCTGATTTTTCGATTAAGTCTGAGCTATCAGGTAAGTCTTGCTCTGTGGCTTCAACAGTTTCTTTTTCGTCACTGCTAGGTTTTTCTTCCGATGTTGGCGTATCTTCATTGCCTTCTTCGACATCGAGTAGTGGGTTAGATTCAAGTGCTTCTTGAATCTCTTGCTGCAAATCTAAAGTAGACAATTGCAACAAACGAATCGCTTGCTGCAATTGAGGAGTCATTGCTAACTGTTGGCCTAGCTTAAGTTGTAATGAGGGTTTCATTCAGTGTGACTTACCTAGTTATTATTCTTAGAACTCTCGATACTCTCTATATAATCATAGACGGAATTGTTCGCCTAGATAAACTTGTTTAACTTGTTCGTTATTGAGAACATCTTCAGGAGTACCCTCAGCGATCAGGTGTCCTTGGCTTACGATGTAAGCTTTTTCACACACGTCTAATGTTTCACGAACGTTGTGGTCGGTAATCAAAACGCCCAAGCCGCGATCACGCAGGTGAACAATGATTTTTTTGATATCGATTACTGAGATCGGGTCAACACCGGCGAATGGTTCATCCAATAGAATGAACTGCGGGTTTGCTGCTAGTGCACGAGCAATCTCTACACGACGACGCTCACCACCCGACAGAGCCATACCATTGCTGGTGCGGATATGTTGGATGTGGAACTCTTCTAGCAGGTCTTCCAGCTTATCTTGGCGTTGTTCGTTGGTCATTTCATCACGGGTTTGTAAAACCGCCATGATGTTGTTCTCTACGGACAACTTACGGAAAATCGATGCTTCTTGAGGCAGGTAACCGATACCAAGACGAGAGCGGCTGTGCATTGGTAAGATACTGATGTCTCGGTCATCAATGCTGATGGTACCTTCATCACGCGCCACCAAACCAACAATCATATAGAAAGATGTGGTTTTACCTGCACCGTTAGGCCCAAGCAGACCGACGATCTGGCCTGACTCTACCTGTAAGCTTACATCGGTAACAACCTTACGTTTACTGTAGGTTTTCGCTAGGTTTTTTGCTTTAAGAACAGCCATCGTTACTTATTCACTTCCGTTGGTTGTAAAACCGTTGACACTCGTTTGTTTTCACCACTGTCAGCGACTAATTTCTGAGAACCGATCTGGTAAGTGATCTTAGAACCGCGAATGATGCTGCCATCTTGAGATAACATCGCATTCTTAGTCATGATCAGTCGGTCGGCAACAAGCTGGTAGTGCAGGTCGTCAGCTTCACCGTAGAGTGTCTTACCGTCGTCAGTAAGCTGAGAGAAGGTTGCTGGCTTACCGAAGCCTTGAATTTCTTCAATCTCACCGTTTACGGCGTTACGAGTAACAATAACCTTATCGGCATTGATATTGATGCTGCCTTGTTTAAGGTTCACATCACCAAGGAAAGTCACTTGGTTACTTTTCATATCCAATTGCTGGCTGTCTGAGTCAATGTAGACAGGTTGCTCACTATCCGAAGACAGAGCATAGACATTAGGTGCCGCAAGGGTCAAAGCGAATAAACTAAGGTGTAAGAGTTTCATATCTACCTTGAACAGAATTAAAGAGGATTGCATTGTTGGTACCGAAGTTACCTTTCATTGCTTGTCCCTCAGTTTCAAAAAATGTACCGATCATATGGACCGGAGTCTCTGAATAAAAATCTCGGCTAGGCAGCTCAACAACCATTTTATCTGTGGTCATTGTATCGAAGCTGGCTTCTGGCAACAGGTTCTTTGCCACGACGTTGTCATAAAACGTGACAACTTGATTCTCATCCATAATCGCGCGATCAGCGGTGACTTGCCATTCAATCGTGTGCCCTTCACGGAATACCGAAAGAACTGGGTTTTGAAAGTGCGTATCGCCAACTACTGAGTAGTGTTCTAAATACGTCGATTCAACCTGATAGCTGCGAATACCGCTTTCGTCGTAGCTAATGTTGTTCAGGCTTTTGCCACTAAACGCGGGCAGCTCCAAATTTGGAGCCACTTGTATCGTTGATGTTTGCTCTTTGTCGTACAAGTAATAGGTCGACCAAGAGGCAATAAATATGAGTATTAAATAGATAATACGAGTAAAACTCATATGCTTAAACCTTTATGCACGTCGAGTTCATTTCTTGCTTGTAAAATAAGGTCACAGACTTCACGTACCGCGCCATGACCACCGTTAATGGTTGTCACGTAGTTTGCACGCTTTGCAAGTAGCGGGTGCCCATCTGCCACACAGACCTTCAAGCCAACTTTTTCCATTACAGGCCAGTCAATCAGATCGTCTCCGATGTAACCTGTATTTTCAGGGTTTACAGAAAGCTTATCGCAAATATCTTGGTATGCCTTAACTTTATCGTCTTGACCTTGATAAATCAGCTTAATGCCTAGAGCGGTCATACGATTCTCAACAATTTGAGATTTGCGACCCGTGATGATCGCGATTTCAATGCCTGCGTTCATCAGTGATTTGATACCGTAACCGTCACGAGTGTGGAAGGTTTTCAGCTCTTCACCGTTGTTGCCCATGTAGATGCGACCATCAGAGAAGACACCATCGACATCGCAAATCAGCAGTTTGATCTCTTTTGCAATTGCAAATACATCTGAATTAACAGTGCCGTATAGAGTTTCGACTGTCTGTGTCATTACATTACTCCTGCTTTCAGTAAGTCATGCATGTTTAACGCTCCGACTAATTTACCTTCTTGGCATAACATCAGGCCATTGATGCTCTTCGCTTGCATCAAGTTTAAGCCCTCAACCGCGAGCATGTTTGGCTCGGCTACCGTCGGGTTTAGCGTCATCACATCACCGATCTGCGTGTTATGGATATCAACGCGTTTGTCTAAGATACGGCGTAAATCACCATCGGTAAAAATACCGGCCATTTGGCCATCTTCACCAACGATTGCTGTCATGCCTAAGCCTTTCTGAGATATCTCTAGTAGAGCGTCTCTTACTAGTGCGTCGGGTGCTACAACAGGAAGTGAATCGCCTGTGTGCATGATGTCGTCGAGCTTCAACAGCAGCTGACGACCTAAAGCGCCACCAGGATGAGACAGGGCAAAGTCTTGAGCGGTGAAGCCTCGAGCTTGTAAAAGTGCGACGGCTAATGCATCACCCATTACTAAGGTAGCTGTTGTGCTGGTTGTTGGTGCTAAGCCCAGCGGACAAGCTTCTTCCGGTACTGAAATTTGTAAATGGATATCAGACAGGGTTGCCATGTTTGATGCTGGCTTGCCTGTCATGCTGATGATCTTGATGCTCAGACGCTTTAACACAGGAAATAGGCTGAGGATTTCTCCCGATTCGCCGGAGTTGGATATTGCAATCACAATATCACCAGGTTCGATCATGCCTAAGTCGCCATGCGCCGCTTCACCTGGGTGAACAAAGAAAGCCGATGTCCCGGTACTTGCCAATGTTGCTGCGATTTTGTTGCCAATGTGGCCTGATTTACCCATGCCCATCACAACGACTTTGCCTTTGTTGTTCAGGATAAGGTCGCAAGCTTTACAAAAATCATCATTAAAATATTGGTCTAATTGAGTGAGACCTGCAACTTCGGTTTCCAAAACTTGTTTTGCAACGCTGCGGTAATCAAATGGCTGAGACATCAAATACTCCAAGTACGGGAAGTTAAATCAACAATTAAGCCGACATGTTCATTAATAGGTAACTTTGGTAGGCCACGAACGTCACAATTAACACGCCGCCTTCAATACGATTCACACTACGAGATTTTCCTAGTGCCATCACAACAAGTAGTAGCGATACGCCTAGCATTACCCAGAAGTCACGACCCATAGCGAACTCGCTCAAGATCGAAGGGTTTAGGATGCCCGGGATACCCATAACAGCAAGGATGTTGAATACGTTTGAACCAATGATATTACCTACAGCCATATCATCTTCACCCTTCATAACGCCGGCTAGTGATGCTGCAAGTTCAGGAAGGCTAGTACCAACAGCAATGATGGTTAAACCAATGACAAGGTCGCTCATGCCGAAGAACTTCGCGATGATCACAGCGTTATCTACCAGCATATCAGCAGCTAAAGGTAGGACGATTAGACCAATCACGACCCACATTGCAGCCTTAGGGTTACTTACGCCTTCAGGGATCTCTGATTCTTGCTCATCAAGGAAAGCATCGCCGTTCTTTTTCTCGCTGCGGCTGATTTGCAACATAGCAAACAAAAACGCGGCAAAAAGAACAAACAACAACACGCCTTCATAGAAGCCTAAATGGTTATCCCACAATAGGGCGCCCGCTAGCAGAGTGACACCGATCATTAATGGTAGTTCACGACGAATCACGCCTGAGCTAATCGATAACGGCTTGATAAGGGCTGTAATACCTAAAATCAGCGCGATGTTGGCGATGTTAGAGCCCAGTACGTTGCCTACAGCTGTATCTGTTTTGCCATCAAGGGCTGCTGTCGCAGAAACCATCATTTCAGGAGCCGAAGACCCCATTGCTAAGATCGTCATACCGATAACTAGTGGTGAAATACCGAAGTTGCGAGCAAGAGCAGCGGCACCGTAAACCAGCTTATCTGCACTCCACACCAAAAAACCTAGACCGATAATAAGAAACGCAATCGCTTCAAGCATGATGATTCCTAAAAAATTAATAAAAACGGAGAATTAACCGCTAATTTTGACCTGTTGCTAGATAAAAGGGAAGTCACTCGGCAAATTAATTACCAGTTAGCAGGCAAGAAAGAGAGATCAATAGATAATTTCCTAATGCTTTCAAATCCCTGCATAGATTCCTGTTTAATATGAATTAATTGAACAGTGCTTTTAATTCTAAAGTAGACTCATTATTATTGCAGCCATAATTGGCGTTTTTTAAAGCAAGGAAACAACAAAAATATGTTGAACACTGAGCTTGTGAAAGTTAAGAACCTCAGCTTCTCACGCGGTGACCGCGTTATCTTTGATGACATCAGTTTAGAGGTGCCTCAAGGCAAGATAACCGCCATCATGGGGCCGTCTGGGATCGGCAAAACGACTTTACTGCGTTTGATCGGTGGGCAACTGCCGCCAGATGAAGGCGAAGTTTGGTTTGATGGTGACAATATCCCTGCATTATCACGTCGAAAGCTATATCAAGCACGTAAGAAAATGAGCATGCTATTCCAATCGGGTGCGCTTTTTACGGATCTCAATGTCTTTGATAATGTGGCGTTTCCGCTGCGAGAGCACACTGAACTTAATGAAAAATTCATTCGTACCATCGTATTACTTAAGCTTGAAGCGGTAGGATTACGAGGGGCTGCGCAATTAATGCCGAGTGAGTTGTCCGGCGGTATGGCGAGACGAGCAGCGTTAGCTCGTGCGATCGCACTGGATCCAGAACTTATCATGTACGATGAGCCGTTTGTTGGCCAAGATCCCATCACCATGGGCGTATTGGTTGAATTGATACGAAATCTCAATCAAGCCTTGGGCTTAACCTCGATTGTTGTTTCTCACGATGTGCCAGAGGTGATGAGTATTGCTGATTGGGTTTACCTCATGGCAGATAGCAAGATTATTGCCGCTGGAACACCTGATGAGTTGTACAACAATAGCGATCCGAGAGTGCAGCAATTTTTGCAAGGCGAAGCCGATGGTCCAGTACCATTTAGATTCCCTGCGAAGAGCTTAGAAAAGGATTTGTTTTAATATGATTGTTAAAACTATTGCGGGTGTCGGTAAGCGTACACTTGCGAGCTGTGAGTCATTTGGTCGAGCAAGCCTGATGTTATTTGGGGCTTTGTTTGGCATCCCGCGACTAAAAAACTTCCCCTTATTAGTAAAACAACTTTATAGCGTTGGCGTTCAGTCATTGGCTATTATTTTAGTTTCGGGTCTGTTTATCGGCATGGTGCTCAGCCTGCAGGGCTATGTCGTGTTAATTGACTACGGCGCTGAGGGAAACCTTGGTCAAATGGTCGCGCTTTCACTGTTGCGTGAGTTGGGGCCTGTGGTGACTGCGTTATTATTTGCAGGTCGAGCCGGTTCAGCACTCACGGCAGAGATTGGGTTAATGAAGGCAACAGAGCAGATCTCAAGCCTTGAGATGATGGCCGTTGACCCTCTTAAACGCATTATTGCACCACGTCTTTGGGCCGGGCTTATCTCAATGCCATTGCTTGCTATGATTTTTATGGCGGTAGGTATTTGGGGCGGTCAACTGGTTGGTGTTGATTGGAAAGGCATTGATCACGGCAGCTTCTGGTCTGCGATGCAGTCTTCAGTAGAACTTGGCCGAGATATTGGTAACAGCATGATCAAATGTATGGTCTTCGCTATCACCGTAACTTGGATCGCACTTTTCAATGGTTATGACGCAGTACCGACTTCAGAAGGTATCAGTCAGGCAACCACACGCACTGTAGTGCACTCTTCTCTAGCGGTACTAGGGCTAGATTTTGTTCTTACCGCATTGATGTTTGGGAATTAATCATGCAACAAACTCGAAAATTAGAATTATGGGTCGGCACCTTTGTTATTGCCGGAATTTGCGCAATCTTAATCATGATCTTTCAAGTCGCTGACGTAAAAGGCATAGGTTCGAACCATACTTACAATCTAAAAGCGACCTTTGACAACATTGGCAGCCTAAAAGTTCGTTCTCCAGTGAAAGTGGGTGGCGTCGTTGTTGGACGAGTTAAAAGCATTGAGCTTGATACCGAGAGCTACCTTCCTGTCGTTGAACTGTCTATTGACGGGAAGTACTCACAATTTCCAGATACCTCTAGTGCTCAAATTTTAACATCTGGCTTAATTGGTGAGCAGTACATTAGTCTGGTTCCAGGCTTCATTTTTGATGATGAAGAGATGTTGGTCGATGGTGATTCAATTGAAGACACTAAGTCAGCATTGGTACTAGAAGATTTGATTGGCCAAGTGCTGTATAGCGTTGGTGGTTCTAATGACAGCGAAGCTAAGGAATAAGATAATGTTGAAAACTATTAGTTATTTAAAAGCTATTGGTTACTTGAAATCAATGTTTATGGCGGCAATGGCGTTGCTTATTTCTACCCAAGCCTTTGCTGCAGAATCGATTGACCGTACTCAGCCTTACCAGATGATGACTCAAGTTGCCGAAGTGGCATTTGAGCGTTTGAAGAGTGAACAAGACAACATCCACCAAGATCCAGAGTTATTGAAGGTCATCGTGGAAGAAGAGTTGATGCCTTATGTGAATGCACAATATGCAGCTCTTAAGTTACTTGGACCAAACTTGAAAGGCGCGGATAGAAAAGACGTGGGCGTGTTTATCGATTCATTCCGTAAATACCTTGTTTCTTCTTATGCCCAAGTGCTGACTCAATACACAGATCAGACGATTGAATTTGGTCCAGAACCAAAAATCAAAGCGGATAGCCGCATTACCAGTATCAAGGTCGACATCATCGATACGCCGCGACCAAACATTAAGCTTGAATTTAAGCTTCGCAAAGACAAGAAATCTGGCGAGTGGAAAGCATTTGATATGGTTGCCGAAGGTATTAGCTTGTTGTCGAGCAAGCAATCGGAGTGGAATACTAAGATTCGTCAAGAAGGCATCTTACAAGTTGCAGACGAACTAGAGAAATTAGCCGCACAACCGATTCGTTTTGAGAGTAACAAATAATGAGCCATTCTCAATGGCAAGCACTAAGCTCTAAAGAGTATCAACTGTTCGGTGATTTAGA
The DNA here is from genome assembly GCF_041474195.1 of Vibrio sp. 10N.222.52.C3. Taxonomy (NCBI): domain Bacteria; kingdom Pseudomonadati; phylum Pseudomonadota; class Gammaproteobacteria; order Vibrionales; family Vibrionaceae; genus Vibrio; species Vibrio sp. 10N.222.52.C3. The sequence goes on from NZ_JBFRTQ010000136.1 coordinate 52,411, forward strand.
CCGAGACAGTGTCCCTGCAATCTGGCGTATATTGGAAAAGTGGCAAACGACGGAATCGAGCGTTGAAATTGACCTTAGCCATATAAACCGAGTCGATTCAGCAGGAATGGTGATGCTAATTCACTTATTAGAGCATGCAAAAAATCAAAACTGTCATATAATGCTCAGTTTCGTGCCAGAACAATTACGAACGTTGTTCCAATTGAGCAATATCCAGCCAATGATGGCAGAACACATAAAAAATTAGGCAGGAGCTATTTGTGGACAGCACAAAAGTACAAGAATTATTAGCAGAAGCACTGAACCTTCAGGAAATTTTCGTGAAAGGGGAAGGCAGTCATTACGAAGTTGTTGCGGTTGATCCATGTTTTGACGGCATGAATCGAGTTAAGAAGCAGCAACTAATCTACGGCCCACTAATGGAATACATTCAACGCAATGACATCCATGCTCTTTCTATTAAGGCTTTCACGCCGGAAGAGTGGGAACGTGATAAGAAACTGATGTCACTTTAAGGTTTATGATGGAAAAGTTTCGAGTTATTGGATCGGATAAGCCGCTAAGCGGTGAAGTGACGATCTCAGGCGCAAAAAATGCAGCGCTACCTATCTTATTTGCTTCAATTCTTGCTGAAGAGCCAGTGGAAGTAAGTAACGTTCCTCACCTACGTGACATCGATACTACGATGGAACTGCTTAAGCGTTTAGGCGCAAAAGTATCGCGTAATGGTAGTGTTCATGTTGATGGCAGCGAAATTAATGAATTTTGTGCGCCTTACGATTTAGTGAAAACAATGCGTGCTTCTATCTGGGCTTTAGGTCCTCTAGTCGCTCGTTTTGGTGAAGGCCAAGTGTCACTTCCAGGCGGTTGTGCAATTGGTGCTCGACCTGTTGATCTGCATATCCACGGCCTAGAGCAACTAGGTGCGACCATTAAGTTGGAAGATGGTTATGTGAAAGCAAGTGTTGATGGCCGTCTGAAAGGCGCGCACATCGTGATGGATAAAGTAAGTGTGGGTGCCACCATTACTATCATGTGTGCAGCAACGCTAGCGGAAGGAACAACAGTACTCGATAACTCAGCGCGTGAGCCTGAGATTGTTGATACGGCTGACTTCCTAAACAAACTGGGTGCTAAAATTTCTGGCGCAGGTACAGATACGATTACTATCGAAGGCGTTGAACGTCTTGGTGGTGGCCAACACTCTGTGGTTGCTGACCGTATTGAAACAGGTACTTTCCTGGTTGCTGCTGCTGTTTCTGGCGGTAAAGTGGTTTGTCGCAACACCAACGCTCATCTTCTTGAAGCTGCCTTAGCGAAGCTTGAAGAAGCGGGTGCGAAGGTTGAAACGGGCGAAGACTGGATCAGTCTTGATATGACGGGTCGTGAACTGAAAGCGGTGAAAATCGTAACGGCACCTCACCCTGGTTTCCCAACCGACATGCAAGCACAGTTTACTCTGCTTAACATGATGGCGAAGGGCAGTGGTGTTATCACTGAGACTATCTTTGAAAACCGTTTTATGCACATTCCTGAGTTACAGCGAATGGGTGCAAAAGCGGAAATCGAAGGTAACACGGCTATCTGTGGTGAAACGGAAAAACTGAGCGGCGCTCAAGTAATGGCAACGGACCTTCGCGCATCTGCGAGCCTTGTTATTGCTGGCTGTATTGCTCAAGGTGAAACCATCGTTGACCGTATTTATCACATCGATCGTGGCTACGATAAGATTGAAGATAAATTGTCAGCCTTAGGCGCAAACATTACACGATTTAGTGAGTCGAACTAACCTAGGTTAGTGGATTCATGAATCAGTAAGATGAAAACATAAAAGTCGGAACCTTGGTTTCGGCTTTTTTATAGTTGTATTTACCGCGAGTAAATCTATTGCTCATTTTTGCGCGAATAGATGAATCAACTTGGCGGTCGGTGAGGAACAAAATGATAGCAATATTACGTATTTTCGCAGTGGCGATATTTGCGATTCTTATGTTTGTATTTGGTTGTGGTTACTGCCTATTAAGTCCACGCAACCCGAAACACGTATTTACCTTTGGCCGTTATTTCGGTCGCATGTCGAAGATCTTCGGCATGAAGTTAGAGCTTCGCATCCCAGCAGATGCCTACTCTCGCGGCCAACATGTTTATGTGGCGAACCACCAAAACAGCTGGGATCTATTCACGATTTCATCAGCGGTAACGCCAAAAGTGGTAACTGTTGGTAAGAAAAGCCTAGTGTGGATGCCTCTATTTGGTCAGCTTTACTGGTTGACGGGTAACATCCTAATTGACCGTGCTAACCGTAGCAAAGCGGTAGGTACGATTGATCAGGTCGTGACGAGTCTAAAAGAGAGCGATGTTTCAGTTTGGATGTTCCCTGAAGGCACTCGTTCTCGTGGCCGTGGTCTGCTGCCATTCAAAACAGGTGCATTCCATGCTGCGATTGGTGCTGGCTTGCCTATCATCCCTATCGTGTGTAGCTCAACCGGTGGCGTGAAGCTAAACCGTTGGAACAATGGTCACGTGATTGTTGAAATGCTGCCACCAATCAGCACTGAAGGCTACGACAAGTCTAATGTTCGTGAACTGGCTAACCTAGCTCGTGAGCAGATGGCTGCGAAACTTGAAGAGTTAGACAAAGAAGTGGTTGAGCTTAATAAAAAGTAATTATCTAAGCGAAACGATGAACAATAAAAAAGGTTGCCAACTGGGCAACCTTTTTTTGTATCTAATAAACACCCAGTATTACGCTAAGTCGTTTATTAGAAGGTGTTTAATCTAAAGATTAAAACCTATTTGCGAACCGCAATAGCTTCGATCTCGATACCTACATCTTTTGGCAGACGAGCTACTTCAACACATGAACGTGCAGGGTAGTTTGCAACGCCGTGCTCATCGAAGAATTTACCGTAAACTTCGTTTACTGTGCCGAAGTCGTTTAGGTCTTTAACGAATACCGTTAGTTTTACGATGTCTTTTACAGTCAGGCCTGAAGCTTCAACAACCGCTTGAACGTTGTCTAGAGATTGGCGAGCTTGCTCTGCGATATCAGCAGATACTTCACCAGTTGCTGGATTTACTGGGATTTGACCAGAAGTCAGTACCATGTTGCCAAGGTCAACGCCTTGTACGTATGGGCCGATTGCAGCTGGAGCAGATTCTGTGTGAAGTACTTTAGTCATTGGTTTATTCCATCAGTTATTAGATAAAAATCAATTTTCAGTGTGCCTTCAAACTTTGGATAGGTAAAGCGCAAAATACCCCGCACAGGCGAGGTATTTGATAGTTTTTACATTCGCTCTTCTTTGCAGTATGACGTTATCTTTCTGTTACGATCTCGCGAGAGAAGACTTTTTCGCAATACTTACACTTCAATCGAATATCTTCTTTCTTTTCAAAGATCTTAAAGCTACTTTCAACCGGTTCATTGTGAGTAATACAGTTGGTGTTTGGACACTCGAACACATCGTTGATTTGCTCAGGAAGTTCTAGTGGTAGTTTCTTAACCACTTCGTAATCTTCGATTTGATTCACTGTTGCGTGAGGCGCATAAAGTGCCAGCTTGCTCGCCTGTTCTTCTGTGATAAACACATTCTCAATCTTGAGCAGGTCTTTTCCGCCTAGTGCAGAAGACGGTAGATTCAGGCCAATCGTCACGCGCTGATGAGAATTGTGCATGTCGAACAGTTTTAGAACCTTGATCCCGATATTGGCTGGGATATGGTCGATAACAGTACCGTTTCTGATTGCTTCAACTTTTAATTGAGTCTCTTTAGACATTATATCTCTCCTCTACAGCGTTTCGTTAAGAACAAGGGCTAGCAATGCTTCACGGGCGTAAACACCATTCTCTGCTTGCTGGAAGTAGTAAGCGTAAGGTGTTTTATCGACATCGACAGTAATTTCATCAACGCGAGGAAGAGGGTGCAGAACCTTCAGGTTATCGCGTGCATTTTCCAGCATCGAAGCGGTCAGGATGTATGCGGATTTTATGTGCGCGTATTCTGACTCATCGAAGCGCTCTTTTTGAACTCGAGTCATGTACAAGACATCGAGCTCAGGAATCACATCTTCCATGTCCGTCAATAGTTGGTACTTGATGCCCGCTTCATCAAGCTCTTCGCAAATGTAGTCTGGCATCGCTAGAGCTTCTGGAGCCACGAAGTAGAAACAGATGTTGTCGAACTTCGCTAGTGCTTGAGTCAATGAGTGAACCGTACGGCCGTACTTAAGGTCACCAACGAATGCAACGTTTAGGTTGTCGAGGCGGCCTTGTGTCTCAGCGATAGAGAATAGGTCTAGTAACGTTTGTGTTGGGTGTTGGTTTGCGCCGTCACCTGCGTTAATAACAGGTACACCGTTTGAGAACTCAGAAGCCAGACGCGCTGCGCCTTCTTGAGGGTGACGCATCACGTAAGCGTCAACGTATGAAGAGATAACCTGTACCGAGTCCGCTAGCGTTTCGCCTTTCTTTGCCAAAGAAGTGTTACCACCACTGTCGAAACCAATCACATCACCACCGATGCGTTGAATCGCAGTTTCAAAAGAGAGACGAGTTCGCGTAGAAGGTTCGAAGAAGCAGCTGGCAACAACTTTGTTCTTGATGAGTTCTGGGTTTGGCTCAGCCTTTAGCTGACCTGCCGTTTGAACAATTAATTCTAGCTCTTCACGAGAAAGCTCTGGAATTGAGATGATGTGCTTTTGATAGAGCGAATTCGCCATGATCTTCTTCCCCACAATAATGTATTGGCCATAAAAAAGCCCCCCATAATGGGAGGCTTTAAAAAAGTGCTGAAAAGCAGAATAGACGGCCTGGTAAGCATCTTAGCTTACGAGCAATATTTGGTGTTTTCACAATATTACTATGTGTTTTCACAATATCATTATGTTTTATCACAACATTGCTTGGCGTCATTTTCACTACTCTCAGACAAATTGCCGAGAATTATACGCTTTCAATTTGTGAGCGCAAGCGATTACATCAAGCTTTTGTTTACTTTCAGTATTCGCTATTGACCCAGTGTCGCAACCATCACCGCTTTGATGGTATGCATGCGATTCTCAGCTTCATCAAACACAATTGAGTAATCCGATTCAAAGACTTCATCAGTAACTTCTAAACCGTTCATTCCATACTTATCTGCGACTTGCTGGCCGATCACGGTTTCATTGTTATGGAAAGCGGGTAGGCAGTGCATGAATTTCACTTGAGGATTGCCAGTGAGCTTAATGACATCCATATTCACTTGGTAAGGCGTCATAACAGCAACACGTTCGTCCCAAGCTTCTGGCGCCTCGCCCATCGAAACCCAAACATCGGTGTAAAGGAAATCACAGCCTTTTACGCCTTCAGCAACGTCTTCTGTCAGCGTGATTTTGGCACCTGTACTTTGCGCGATAGCTTGGCACTCTTCAACGAGCTGCTCTTCCGGCCAAAAAGCTTTTGGAGCGACAAGGCGAATATCCATGCCCATCTTCGCCGCACCGACTAACAGAGAGTTACCCATGTTATTGCGTGCATCGCCTAGATAAGCAAAGCTTATTTGGTGCAGATGTTTTCCGCGGCCATGCTCAAGCATAGTGAGGAAATCAGCCAAAATCTGAGTAGGGTGGAACTCATCGGTTAAGCCATTCCAAACAGGCACGCCCGCATAAGCGCCTAGGTCTTCAACAATACTCTGGCCAAAACCACGATATTCGATGCCATCGTACATACGTCCCAATACACGAGCCGTATCTTTCATTGATTCTTTTTGACCAATCTGAGAACCAGAAGGGCCAAGGTAAGAGACTTGAGCACCTTGATCAAAGGCGGCTACTTCAAAAGCACATCGAGTTCGAGTTGATGCTTTTTCAAAGATCAAAGCGATGTTTTTACCGTTAAGCTTTTTCTGCTCTGTTCCTGCATACTTAGCTTTTTTTAGATCAGCAGACAGATCGAGTAAAAACTGAATCTCTTTAGGAGTAAAGTCGAGAAGTTTTAGAAAGTTACGATTGCGAAGATTAAAGGCCATCTCTCGCTCCTTGCGAATATAGAATCAATGAAGAACTCAGTTAAACATAAAAATGCTATATT